>NZ_JSYF01000061.1:0-10699 GCF_054824225.1 Pontibacter sp. HJ8 | reverse complement strand
TGTAGTATGTTATACTATATATCACTTTTAAGTATAATGCCTGCAAATTTATCATTTTATAGATTCATAAACAATTTCTAATACTGTCTCCGGTCCTTTTTCTCCGTCTCATTTTTAAGTTTGCCGGCAATGCTGTTTCTTTGATAAAAATATAGTCAAGCTGCTGCATGAGAAAAATCAACAAGATACTGATTGCCAACAGAGGTGAAATTGCGTTGCGTATCATGCGCTCGGCCAAAGAAATGGGGATCAGAACAGTGGCCATTTACAGCGAAGCCGACCGCAATGCCCTGCATGTACGCTATGCCGATGAAGCGGTCTGCGTAGGTGGTCCTAAGTCAAACGAATCCTACCTGCGAGGGGACGTGATCATTGACGTATGCAAACGCCTGCAGGTAGACGCCATACACCCGGGCTATGGTTTCTTGTCAGAAAACGCCAGTTTTGCCCGTAAGGTACAAGAAGCGGGCCTGATCTTTATAGGTCCGACACCGGAAGCAATTGAGTTGATGGGGAGCAAACTGGCTGCCAAAGCAGCAGTAGCCCGGTATAACATCCCGATGGTACCGGGCACGGAGGAGGCCATTACCGATGTGGAGGAAGCCAAACAGATCGCCAGCCAGGTTGGTTTCCCGATCCTGATCAAAGCCAGTGCCGGGGGCGGTGGCAAAGGTATGCGTGTGGTAGAAGATGTGGAATCGTTTGAAGATCAGATGAAGCTTGCCGTCAGTGAGGCAACCTCTGCTTTTGGCGATGGCTCGGTGTTCATTGAAAAGTATATCGGCTCCCCGCGCCATATTGAGATCCAGGTATTGGGTGATACGCACGGTCATATTGTGCACCTGTTTGAGCGTGAGTGCTCCATCCAGCGCCGCCACCAGAAAGTGATCGAAGAAGCTCCCTCTGCTGTTCTGACCCCTGAACTTCGGGATGAGATGGGCCGTTGTGCCGTCAATGTGGCCAAAGCATGTGATTATGTGGGAGCCGGCACCGTTGAGTTCCTGGTGGATGAGAACCTCAACTTCTACTTCCTCGAGATGAACACCCGCCTGCAGGTGGAGCACCCGGTCACGGAGCAGATAACCGGACTAGACCTGGTAAAAGAACAGATCCGGATTGCCGAAGGAAATCCCCTGAGCTTCCAACAGGAAGATCTTGCGATCTACGGTCATGCGCTGGAACTGCGTGTGTACGCGGAAGATCCTGCCAACAACTTCCTGCCTGACATCGGTCGCCTGGAAACCTACATCCGTCCGCAGGGATTGGGCGTACGCGTGGACGACGGTTTTGAGCAAGGTATGGACATCCCGATTTACTATGACCCGATGATCGCCAAACTGGTGACTTTTGGAAAAGACCGGAAAGAGGCCATCGACAAAATGCTGCGCGCCATTGATGAGTATAAGATCACAGGTATAGAAACCACCCTGCCGTTCGGTAAGTTTGTGCTGCAGCACGAAGCTTTTGTTTCCGGTAACTTCGATACCAAGTTCATTGAACGCTACTTCTTACCCAGCCTGCTGGAGGAACAAGCAACAGACGAGTCAGAAGAAATAGTTGCCACGCTGGCTGCTCTGCTCCTGACGAACCATAGCCCCAAAGCAACCGCTGGCACTGCAACGGGAAACAACCAAAATGCGTCCTCCTGGCGTAAGAACAGGCTCAAATAAGTATACCGGAAATAAAAAAGAAGCGGCGCTGCAAATTGATTGCAGCGCCGCTTCTTTTTAAGGTATGGAAAGCGATTAAATCAGGTCAAACAGATTTCGTACGCCTATACGCCTGGCAGCTGTAAATCCCTCTCCATACGTTACCCCGATGGCATGCCCATACTCCCTGGCCCTGGAATCAATGAAGTCCAGAAACTCAGGAGACGAAATGTAGGTATTTGGGGAAGTATCGTCGGGGTTGAAAAACTGGGACTTGAATGCACGGATGGTTTCCATTTTCTTTTCCCAGAAAGGTGTTATGTCCATTACAAAATCAGGCGTGATGTACCTGTCCTGCACGAAATTATACATCGCTTTCGGCCTCCAGGCTTCCTGCTCCAATCCATCGTCTCCCAGGGTCTTGATCATTTTAAGCCCGGCCAGAAAACAAGCTTCCAGGACAACGGCCGCTCCTCTTCCATGATCAGGATGGCGGTCATGCAAGGCATTCATCAGCACGATCTCCGGTTGGTACTGCCGCACCTTCCGGACAATTTTCAGCTGGTGCTCCTTGTCATTGCTAAAGAATCCATCGGCAAACCCCAGGTTTTCACGTACCGACAGGCCCATGATGCGGGACGCGGCATCCGCCTCCGCCGCACGTTCTGCAGGCGTCCCTCTTGTACCCAGTTCTCCGCGGGTAAGGTCAACCACACCGGCTTTTTTCCCTGCCTCGATCTGGGCAATGAGTGTACCGGCACACCCCAGTTCCACATCATCCGGATGGGCGGCAAAGGCAAGTATATCTAGTTTCATGAACGTGAAGTCTTATTTAATGCGAAGGGAACGCCCTACTTTCAGGGTAGTACGGGAGCTGATGCCATTCAGTTTGGTGATCGTACTTACGCCCACTCCATATCTTTTGGCTATACCTGAGAGCGTATCGCCGCTACGCACTTTGTGGTACATGGCTTTGCGGCCGCTGCTGCTTGAGCCGGATCTCTTCGCTTTGTTATAGTAGTTAAACACAGCAGACGTGATCACGAAGCTTTGCCCTTTCAGCAGGTAGTCCGGGAAGTCATAGAGCAATTCCGGGTCCAGCGGGTTACCCTGGTAGCGCACTTCGTAATGCAAATGCGGCCCCGAGCTGCGTCCGGTGCTACCACCTAGCCCAATCACTTCGCCGGCCTTTACGAATTGCCCGGGTTGCGCGATCGTTTTGCTCATGTGGCCATACAATGTTTCCAGGCCGTTGTAGTGGCGCAGCACTATGTAGTTGCCATAGCCGCCGCCATCCCATTTATTGATACGCACCACCCCATCAAAGGCAGCATAGATGGAGTCGCCGGTATCCAGGTCAATGTCGGTACCATAATGCCAGCGGTAGCCTCTGTGGCCGAAGCGACTGGTGATAGGCGTCTTCTCGAGCGGCATTTTGTATTCCCGCTTCAGACGGGGATCATAAAGGGTGATATCAACCGTATCTTTCAGTTGGCGTCCATCCATCCGGTAGGGGTTGATGTTACGCGTATCCCAGATGGCATAATAGCCTGCAATTTTAATCCAGGAGGAGTCAATCATGACTTCTTCCGAAACCTCCACGATGTGCTGTTCCCCCATATCCAGTTCAGTGGTATCTTCACTGACAATGGAAAGCTCTTTTTTGGGATTGAAGTAGATCGATTTTCCCGCATCCGACTCATCGTCCGGGAATTCTTCATACTTGATCAGGATCGTGGTATCAGGCCGTACGTAGTCGATCTTGGGTGATTTCACCTTTAAAAAATCTCTTACTTTACCCTGTGCAAACGCTCCTTCTGCCCCACAGAGGGTACAGAACATAACCAGCACAATTGAAAGGGATACTTTGAACTTTGGCATTAGAATCATGATTAGGCGGCACTGCAGATAGGAACTCAAGCTCGCAATCATAAACTACAGCTGCGCCATTTTATTGTGAGCAGGTATGTCAGATTATACAAAATTACCTGCCATACCTGTTCACACACTTGTTTTTTAGTGCAATTCGTTTGAAGCCAGGTAACGCTCTGCATCCAAAGCTGCCATACATCCTGTACCTGCTGCTGTTACGGCCTGCCGGTAGGTAAAGTCCTGCACATCGCCACAGGCGAAAACGCCGTCGATGTTGGTCTTGCTCGTGCCCGGGATGGTGCGGATGTACCCGTTCTCATCCAGGTTGAGGTAATCGGCAAATATTTCCGAGTTCGGTTGATGCCCGATCGCAACAAAGAATCCCTGTACCGGAATTTCCTGAAGCTCATCCGTGAGCACATTGCGAACGCGCACCGCCTCTACGGTCTGGTCTCCCAGGATCTCATCCGTTACCGTATTCCACAGTATCTCGATGTTCTTCGTCTTCTTCACACGCTCCTGCATGATGGTAGAGGCCCGCATTTCATCGCGACGGATGATCATGTATACCTTGTTACAGAGGTTGGCCAAGTAGGTCGCTTCCTCGGCTGCCGTGTCACCGGCACCAACGATGGCTACATCCTGCCCTCTGTAGAAGAAGCCGTCGCACACAGCACACGCGCTTACGCCGTTGCCATTGAGTCGTGCTTCGGACTCCATTCCCAGCCATTTGGCCGAAGCTCCGGTTGAGATTATGACGGTATGCGCTTCGATCACCTTCTGGTCATCGATGGTTACTTTGTGGGGCTGCGAAGAGAAATCAACGGCGGTAGCTATTCCGTACCGTACATCGGCTCCGAAGCGCTCTGCCTGCTTTTTAAAGTCTTCCATCATCTGCGGGCCGATCACACCATCGGGATAACCCGGATAGTTTTCTACGTCGTTGGTGATGGTCAGCTGGCCGCCTGGTTGCAGGCCCTGGTATAAAACGGGATTCAGTCCGGCTCTGGAGGCGTAGATGGCAGCTGTATAGCCAGCCGGCCCCGAGCCTATGATAAGGCATTTTACTCTTTCTATTTCCATTGGTGTTGGTTGCAAAAGAAATTTGGTTGCAAGTATACAAAAAAAATCTCATCCTCGTCCTGCATACTATCCCGGTTTATTGAGACAAGCCACAGGCCGACATAAAAAAAGTCCTGGCCTTTTATGACCAGGACTTTCATTTGGATACGTTAAATTAACCGAGATACGGTTTCAAAGCTTTGCTTCGGGAAGTATGGCGGAGTCTTCTGATCGCCTTCTCTTTGATCTGTCTTACACGCTCGCGGGTCAGGTTGAACTTCTCCCCGATCTCCTCCAAGGTAAGCGAATGCTCGCCATTCAGGCCAAAGTAGAGGGTGATTACGTCTGCCTCCCGCTTGGTAAGCGTAGACAAGGCACGCTGTACCTCTTTGCGAAGCGAGTCGTTCATCAGACCGGTGTCCGGTGATTCTTCATCCTCATTTTCGAGTACGTCCAGCAGACGGTTTTCTTCGCCTTGCACGAACGGGGCATCCACTGATACGTGGCGTCCGGAAATTTTCAGCGTGTCGACAACCTCGGCTGTTGTCAGCTCCAGTACTTCCGCAATTTCTTCCGGCGACGGCTCGCGTTCAAATTTCTGCTCCAGTTCTGAGAAAGATTTGGAGATCTTGTTCAGGGAACCTACCCGGTTCAGCGGCAGGCGCACGATACGTGACTGCTCAGCCAATGCCTGCAGGATTGACTGGCGGATCCACCATACGGCGTAAGAAATAAATTTAAAGCCTCTAGTTTCGTCAAATCGCTTGGCAGCTTTGATCAGGCCCAGGTTACCTTCGTTAATAAGGTCGCCCAGGGAAAGACCCTGGTTCTGGTACTGCTTGGCCACGGAAACGACGAAACGCAGGTTGGCTTTTGTTAACTTCTCAAGTGCAAACTGATCTCCTTCTTTAATTCTCTGTGCTAACGACACCTCTTCATCCGGCGTAAGCAAATCAACTTTACCAATCTCCTGTAGGTATTTATCAAGCGACTGGCTTTCGCGGTTGGTGATCTGTTTGCTTATCTTGAGTTGTCTCATCAGAGTATATTATTATTGCAAAAATGTGAAAATCTTAATTTTGGGCTCGCTGTGGTAACATCAGAAAATCGCGCAAAGTTCTTACTTAATACGAATAAAGTCAAGAACGTTGGCCATAAACAAAAAAACATAATGCTCCTGGCGCCATTCCGACTACTGCAGAACGGCGCCAGGAGCAAGAAATGTTCAATTAGTTTTGTTCCGGAGCGCCTGGCTTAGGTAGTATCGCTTTGCGGGAAAGCTTGAACTTGCCTGTTTTCTTATCGACATCGATCAGTTTCACCTTCACTTCTTCGCCGATTTCCAGCACGCCTTCCATCGTTTCCAGACGCTCGTGCTTGATCTCAGAGATGTGCAGCAGGCCATCTTTGCCTGGCATAAACTCAACGAATGCACCGTACGGCTGTATCGACTTCACTTTGCCAATGTAAGTATCGCCGATCTCCGGCTGCGCTACGATACCCCGGATCTTGCTGATCGCGTGGTTCATAGAGTCCTGATCGCTGGCGAAAATGTTCACATGGCCTTTTTCGTTCTTCTCTTCGATGATGATCGTAGCGCCCGTGTCTTTCTGGATCTGCTGGATCACTTTACCACCTGGTCCGATCACGGCACCGATAAACTCCTTGTCGATCACGATGTTGAACGAACGTGGGGTATGCGGCTTGTAATCCGGGTTAGGCGAAGAAAGCGTCTTGCTCATTTCGTTGAGGATGTGCAGACGACCGTCTTTTGCCTGGGCCAACGCCTGGCTTAGTACGTCGTGCGACAATCCCTGTACCTTGATGTCCATCTGGCAGGCCGTGATACCTTTGCTGGTACCGGCTACTTTGAAGTCCATGTCACCTAAGTGATCTTCATCTCCCAGGATGTCAGAAAGAACGGCAAATTTACCGGTCTTCTCATCCGTGATCAGACCCATGGCTATACCTGATACGGCGTCTTTCACAGGAACACCGGCATCCATCAGCGCCAGCGAGCCGGCACAAACCGTAGCCATAGAAGAAGAACCGTTGGATTCCAGGATATCCGACACGATACGGATCGTGTAAGGGTTTTCTGAATCCGGTGGAAGCACTTTCTTCAGGGCACGCAGCGCAAGGTTACCGTGACCGATCTCACGACGGCCCGGGCCTCTGTTTGGCTTCACCTCACCGGTTGAGAAGGCAGGGAAGTTATAATGCAATAAGAATTTATTGGTACCGGATACCATCGCGCTGTCGATCATCTGCTCATCCAGCTTGGTACCCAGGGTCACCGTAGTCAGGGATTGGGTTTCACCGCGTGTGAACACAGCTGAGCCGTGTGTCGCCGGCAGGTAGTTTACTTCTGACCAGATTGAGCGGATCTCATTCAATTGACGGCCATCCAGACGAACGCGGTCGTTGAGGATCATCTCCCGAACAGCATCCTTCTCTACATCGTGGAAATACGTCTTGATGAGTCCCATGTCATAGCCGTGGTCTTCACCCAGCGATTCAACGAACGCATTCAATACAGAAGCAAAACCTTCTTTACGCTCAGATTTGTTGGCACTACCTCTTTTCGCTACTTCATAAGCCTGCGCATAGGTAGCTTCGTATACCTTCTGACGAAGGTCAGCATCATGGGTTTCGTGGGAGTATGTACGCTTCTGCAGTTTGCCGACCATTTCGGCAAGCTCCATCTGGGCCTGGCACTGTACCTTGATGGCTTCGTGTGCGTAAGCGATTGCCTCGAGCATCTCTTCTTCCGATACTTCGTTCATCTCACCTTCTACCATGGCCACGCTGTCGATAGAACCACCAACAATCATGTCGATGTCGGCGCGCTGCAGATCCGATACTTTCGGGTTGATAACCAGTTGGCCATCAATACGGGCTACACGAACCTCAGAAATTGGTCCGTTGAACGGAATGTCCGACACAGCAAGGGCTGCCGAAGCGGCCAGGGCTGCCAGGGCATCCGGCATAACCTCCGCATCCGCAGAGATCATATGTATGGTCATTTGTGTTTCGGCATGGTAGTCTCCAGGGAACATAGGTCGCAGGATACGGTCTACCAGGCGGGAAACCAGAATTTCGTAATCAGAAAGTCTTGCTTCTCTTCTCAGGAAGCCTCCCGGTATCTTACCAGATGAAGCGAACTTCTCCTGATAGTCTACAGAAAGAGGCAGGAAGTCCACCCCTTCGCGGGCATCTTTGTTGGAAACAACGGCTGCCAGGAGCATGGTAGTACCCATTTTCACTACAACAGATCCGTCAGCCTGCTTGGCTAATTTACCAGTTTCGATTGTGATCTCCCGGCCATCCGGAAGAAAGATTGTTTTGGTTATCGCGTTATAAGACATCTTCAATTATTTTTTAGCATCAAAAAAGACAGGGCTACCGGTTGCGGCCGCTGTCGGGTACTGGCAAAGAGGAAGGGAATGGTACTGAAAAAATTAGGGAATCCCTGTAAGAAATTCCCTAATAAAATAAAAAGCTTATTTTCGGATACCCAGATCACCAATGATCGCTCTGTATCTTTCAATGTCATTTTTTTGCAGGTAGTTCAGAAGTCTTCTTCTTTTACCAACCAGCTTAAGAAGACCCAGGCGTGTACCAAAATCCTTCTTGTGAACTTTGAGGTGACCCGTCAGGTCAGCGATGCGTGTTGTGAACAACGCGATCTGAGCCTCAGCAGAACCTGTATCAGTCTTAGACTTTGTCAGGCTATACTTTTCAAAAATTTCTTGTTTCGCTTCAGTAGTTAATTTCATTGCGTATAAAAAATATCAATCTATTATTTTCGGGGATAGATACTTGTATAAGCCGCAAAGTTATACAAAATATCTTTATTAAAAAACTAAATATGTACTGTTATTTCGCAGCAGTGCTAGATTTTATTGCGTTTGAGCCTTGTCAGGAATTTTCGCCAGAAGTCTACCTCCAGAAGGCTGGAGTCATTCCGCGCCTGGTAGAGGAAGAACAGACCGATCGGCAGCAGGATCACATTGGCTCCCCACATACCTATACCTACCGGCAGCAACCCTTCCCTGGCCCACTTCTCGCCCAGGATCGCCAGGACATAGAGCACGATGAAGAACATGATCGAAATCAGCACCGGCACGCCCAGGCCTCCTTTTTTGATGATCGCGCCCAATGGTGCTCCGATCAGGAACATGATCAGAATGGAGGCAGACTGGGTATATTTACGCCATATCTCGATCTCATAGTTGTTGGCATCGCGGGTCAGTGTATTCACCTTCTCGATATAACTGGAGGTGAAACTTTTGACGTTCCGGGCCTTGTTGGTGGCCACCTGCAGTATATCTGCATTCACTGGGATGAGCTCGGCATCTTTCTGCAATACTTTGTCATGGATCTTCAGTCCGTTCTTTACATCCCCGGTATCGGCCTTAAAGTACATGTAAAACGGGTCAACGTTAGGCGCATACATGGCCTTTTCACGGGCATTGAAGCGACGCAGCGAATCGGTCACAGTTGTCAGCTGGTCGATGTTCTTCATCATCTTGTTGTCAGAGAACAGTTCTTCGCGTGTCCGGTCCAGGTTAAAGGAAGCGAGGCTGAAGACAATTTTACTCGCATCAAATTTCTCTCTCACAAACTGCTCTGAAGAATTTCTGTAGTTGCCATCGTTCTGGTCTACGTAGGTATTTCCTTTGAAAAGCTCCAGCACCAGGTAGTTGTCGTTGTGCTCGGTATACATCTGCCCTGAATCGGCCAGAATGACGGTGGTATTGGTACCGCCCTTCGAATGGTCGTAGATCATGATGTCGCGCAGGGTTTTATCGTCGTCCAGCTTCTCATTGATCTTGATGCTATACCCCGGCAGGCCGTTATAGAAAGCACCTTCCTTAAAGTTCATGGTAGGTTTCTTCTGGCGTATATCCCAGAGCAGGCTGTAGGCCTTCAGGTTGGCTTTCGGTACGGTATAGTTGTTAAAGAAGAACGCACCGACTGTTAAGAGGAGTACCAGAAAGAAGACGGGTCGCAGCACGCGTGGTAGTGCTATACCTGTGGTTTTGATGGCTGTCAGCTCATGGTGCTCTCCCATGGTTCCAAAGGTCATCAGGGACGAAACGAGCACAGCCAGCGGCAGGGCCAGCGGTACCATGTTGATGCTGAAGTAGAACAGCAACTCGGCGAACACCTCAGCGCCGAGGTCTTTTCCAACCAGTTCGTCGAGGTACTTGAGGATATACTGCGTAAGCAGAATAAACTCTACTACAGCAAATGTCAATACAAAAGGTCCGGCAAAAGACCGGAGTATGAGCTTATCTAGTTTCTTCATGTGAGCCTGATGGCATGCGGACAGTATGAAGGTCCGGGTACTTTTCTCTAACACCCATCGTTCAAAAATCGTGCAAAGATAAGCAGTTGCAGCGGAAGACCACTTACCCGCCTACTATTTCCCTGAGCTTTTGCAGCAGATGTTCCCAAAGTTCGGAAAGTTCTTCGATGTCTTCCTCCTCGGAGTAGTCGGTTACTTTCAAAAACTGCTCTTGTGTCAGTTCACTCGATTCAATAGAGAAATCTACATAGTAAGGATCAACCGGATGGCTTTTGTCTTCGTTGAGGAACAGGAAGCGAACGGAACGGTTGGTACGGTGGCCGGTCATCTCGGCGTAGTGGTTTCGCCCGTCCCATACGAAATTGAATAGCTTGTCTTCATCCACCGTCACATTATCACAGAACCATTGGGCAAGCCCCCCAGGCGTACTCAGGTAAGGGTATAGAAGTTTGGCGGAGGCATTGACAGGGTACTCACATACAAATTTAGTCTTGGTAGCCTTCATTATTTACGAATTGTAAGTGTTTGAGTAAGTATAGTATTAATTTCCGATTCTTTAAATATACTAAAAATAAAATATTTTTTTCTTTGGCATGTGTTGCTTTTTTCAAAAACTATGCCCTATATTTGCACCCGAAACGGCGGGGTAGCTCAGATGGTTAGAGCGCAGGATTCATAACCCTGAGGTCGGCAGTTCGATTCTGCTCCCCGCTACAAAGGCCCTGGAAATGTACTTCCAGGGCCTTTTTTCTTTCGTCCCTCCTCCTGTTTTCGCCTATACCTATACCTATACCTATACCTA
>NZ_JSYF01000007.1:0-7479 GCF_054824225.1 Pontibacter sp. HJ8 | reverse complement strand
ATCGGGACAAAAGAAATCATCCATTCTACTATTTTAGAGGAGGATAGAGAAATCTGGGTGTATGTGCCTGCTTCTGCCGGGGCTGACAACAAAACACGTTACCCGGTGATGTACCTTTTGGATGGCAGGGATTTCTTTCATTCCATGACCGGGATAGCAGGGTATTTAAGCACAGATGGCAAAATGCCCGAAATGATCGTGGTAGGCATCGTGAACAGGGACCGGGGAAGCGACCTTACTCCCACCCGTTCCATGCTCAGCCGCGATGGATCGGTAGATCCTGATTTCAGGAACTCAGGCCGGGGAGAGAAGTTTATCTCCTTTATCCAGAAGGAACTGATGCCGCATATTGATGCCCGCTACAACACTGCACCGTACCGCATGTTTGTAGGCCATTCGTTGGGAGGGCTCACCGTCCTGCATGCGTTTGTCAACCATCCTGCCTTGTTTACTTCTTATGTAGCTATCGACCCCAGCCTTTGGTGGGACAACCACCTCATCGTGAAGCAAACAGAGAAAGCATTAGCCCAAAAAGACTATGCCGGCAAAAGCCTCTTTTTCGCGGCGTCCAACACCATGGAAAAAGGAATGGATACGATCCGGGTTATCAAAGACACAGCTTATGGCAATGGCAACGTACGCAACAACTTCCAGTTCAGGGAGACTCTCCGAAAAAGCAAGAACCTAGCTTGGGCCTGGAAATTTTACCCGGAGGACAACCACTCCTCGGTACCGCTACCTGCCCAGTATGACGCCCTTCGTTTCATCTTCAAGAAGTATGAAATGGATAAAGACATACAAGACCCCACCATCACGGTGGAGTACATCCAAGACCATTACCGCTCCGTGTCTGCCCTGATGCAGTATCCCGTGCTGCCTTCGCAAGGCATAGTGAATATACTGGGATATATTTCCATGGGCAACAAACACTATGACAAAGCCTACGGCTTCTTCAAAATGAACATTGACAATTACCCAACCAGCACCAATGCATATGATTCTATGGGAGATTATTACGTGGAGCGGAAAGACAAAAAGAAGGCCATCGAAGCATTTAAAAAAGCTTTAGCGCTGGAGGAAGTACCCCAGACCAGGAAGAAATTAGAGCAGCTGCAGGCACGGAAATAAATAGTTGCGAACCACGCCACTTTAACTACCATAAAGGCCTCCCAGGGATGACTCCGGAAGGCCTTTCTGATTCGCATTTATTTAGTGAACCAGACTACTGAATTCTCATATCACCATCCATAATTAGTTTAGGTCCTCTTATACAGGAAGACTCCTCACAAGCAACATTCAAATGCATGCTGGTAGAATGGCAGAACAAAGGGAGCGTGCCTTTCTTTCTACTGTTTAACAAATATGTCTCTCAAGCCAGGCAACCTTTCAAGGGATAATTGACTCTTACCTATATAACATTCTTCATATGTTATTATATTTGAGTGCAACCTCACGTTTAGCTATACCTTGAAAACAACATCTTTTACACCTCTTTGTCGGCTTTCGCGCCTGCTCCCAGATCAGTCGCTGTCCATCACAAATCAGGCAGCGCCTCTCCCGGCCAGTGGCTTGTCCTTAGCGCTATACCTGGGTTTGTTCCTTTCCGGAAATTCGCTCCTGATTTTCCGTTAAAGTTACAGTTACTAAAAGTTTACAGCGCCTAGTACCAATTCATCCCCCACATCATTCCTGCATATGCATTCCTCTTCCTTTAAGCATCTGTTGCTCTTTACGCTGGTTTTATTACAGTTTCCCCTTTTCGGGCAAGGCATCAGGGGCACCATCAAAAGCCGTAGCGGAGAGCCGCTTCCCTTTGCCTCTGTTTACATCACGAACCTGAATAACGGCTCATCCAGCAACGCCACAGGGCAGTACGAGATCCGGCTGCCGGCCGGGGACCATACCGTGCTCGTAAAATACATCGGCTATGAAGCGCAGCAGGTACAGGTAGAAATAAAAGAGGATTGGGTAGAGCGCAACTTCAGTTTGGGCGAGCAATCCTTCGCCCTCAAGGAGGTGCAGGTGAAAGGAAAAGGCGAAGACCCGGCCTATACCATTATGCGCAAGGCCATCGCCAAGAAGAAGTACCACCTGCTGCAGTATGACAGCTACAAAATGAAGGTATACGTCAAGGGTACGGGCGAGCTCACCAACGCGCCCTTCTTTCTCAAAAAGAAACTCAAGGAAGAAGGTGTAAAACTGAACGAAGCCTATACCCTGGAGTCGGTGAGCGAGATCAAATTCAGCCAGCCCAACAAGCTGGAGGAAAAGGTGATTTCCATTCGCACCTCCGGCGATAACAAAGGCTCAATCTCTCCCATGAGCTTTGTGAACGAGAGCTTTTACAAAGACAAAGTGGTGGATATGATTTCGCCGCTGTCAAAGTCTGCCTTTGCCTACTACAGGTTCCAGTACGAAGGCAGCTTCCGGGAAGGCGACATCGACGTGAATAAGATCAAAGTAACGCCACGCTCGCGTGGCGACAATGTGTTTGAGGGCTACATCTACATCATCGAAAACTACTGGGCCATCCACAGCCTGGACCTGCAGACCAGCATGATGGGCTTCCCGATCAAGGTGAAGCAGAACTTTGCCGAAGTTGCCCCGGCCGTCTGGATGCCGACCACGCACCAGTATACCTTCTCGGGCAAAGTGATGGGCTTTGCAGGCGAGTTCAAATACCTGGCATCCTGCTCCGACTACCAGGTGGTCCTGAATAAAAAACTGGTAGCTCCGAAGGAGATCATAGACGAGAAGGCTGAGGAGGTTCCGGCTGCCGTAGCGGCTATCAAACCGCCTAAAAACAACAACGACCTGGAAATGCTGGCAAACCAGGATAAACTGACGCGCAAGCAGTTCCGTCAACTGATCCTGGCCCAGGAAAAAGAAGCACTGAAGGAGCAAAAGCAACCGGAGGTAGTATCCGAGAGAAGGTATACCGTTGACAAACTCGCCACCAAGCGGGACTCAGCTTACTGGGATTCGGTGCGCCCTGTGCCGCTCAGCACCAAGGAGCTCAAAGGCTACCAGCGAGACGACTCGCTGGCGCAGGTAAAATCAGCCGAACTGACAGGCAAGGACTCCACCAAGGTCATCAAGAAAAAGAAGTTCAACCCGCTGGACGTGGTGACCGGCGGCAACTACCGCCTCTCCCCCAGAACGCGCCTGAACATAGAGCCGACGTTCGCCAATGTTTATTACAACACCGTGGAAGGGTATAACGTGAACCTGACCGGACGCCTGCGCCACCAGTACGACAGCCTGCGCCGCACCTTCGAGGTTGCTCCTACTTTCCGGTATGGCTTTGCAAGCGACGATTTTTATGCCAAAGCCCGGGTGTCCCACCAGGTCAGGCGCGCCGGAAAATCCCACCTGGTCTACCTGGATGGCGGTAAGTTTGTAGAGCAGTACAACGACGAAAATCCGATTCATCCGCACATCAACACGCTCAGCACGCTGCTGTTCCGGCGCAACTACATGAAGATCTATGAGAAAACCTTTGCCCAGGCAGGGTATGAGTACAAACCTTCTGTCTGGCTGAAAGTGAGCGGACAACTGGAGTGGGCACAGCGCAACCAACTCTACAATACGACCGGCCACAGCTACTTCTACACCGATGCGAAAAGAGCCTTTACACCCAGCACACCGGATAACATCGAACTGGAGGATACCGGCTTTCCAGAGCATGAGGCGCTCGTGTTGGAAGCCAATGTGAGTTACCGCCCCCTGCAACGCTACCGGATGTACAACGGCCGCAAAATACCCTTGCTGGAAAAATCGCCCGAGCTGCTGCTCCAGTACCGCAAAGGTATAGCCGGTATACTGGGCAGCGACGTGGATTTTGACCAGTTACAGCTCGGCATCAACCACGGCTTTGCCATTGGGGTGCGCGGCAGGCTGCAGTTTGAACTGCGCGGCGGCACGTTCCTCAACAACCGCAGCCTATACTTCATGGATTACCAGCACTTCGATGGCAACCGCACGATTCTGAGCAGTCTCAAACCGGCCGGTGCATTCCGCCTGCTCGACTACTACCAGTACAGCACCAACAACAGCTACTTTTCGGGGCACACCCATTTCCAGTTCCGCAAGTTCCTGCTCACCCACATACCGGAGGTGCGCTTCGCCGGCCTGAAAGAAAATGTGTTCTTCAACTACCTCAAAACCCAGCAATCGCCCCACTACTACGAAGTGGGCTATTCGCTCGACAACGTGTTCCGGGTACTGCGCATCGAAGCCGCCGCTTCTTTCAGCGACCGCAATTTCCAGGAACTGGGCTTCCGGATAGGTATAGCCACCATCTTTAAAATATCGACGAATTAAGAAACGGAAGGAAGGTATAGCCGCAGCGATTTGACAGCATATTCTCCAAGCAAACTAAACTACAAAGCTATACCTGATGCGCTGGCTTCAGGTATAGCTTTGTGCGCAGAGCAGGACACCGGAAAGCTAGTTTAACCGGAACAAATCCTTGAAAAAGTAGCTTAAGAAAAGCAGGACTTTAAACGATTATCTTCCTTCCGGCTCCCTTCCAAATCTTCCGCATCACACAGCCTGTATGGCTACGACGAAGCTAAATGGTTTCTAAAAAAAGATTTCTATATTTCATTTATGAAATGATAATAAATCTTAACTTCATAGCTGAAAATCAGTGCCATGCTAACCCTTAGGTTCACAAACTAGCCTGCACCCCTAGCCCGCTGTACAAATCAGATGAGAGAACTAGTAGCCATTGTGGTCTCGGAGCGAAAAAGCCTCCTGCGCGGATTCCTTGTTGCGTTCATGCTGGTATTTCCGTTTACTTTTCTGCCCACTATTTTCCGGAACGGATTCTCCTGGCACTTCCTGCAGCAGCGGCTGCCGCAATCTATTTTATATGCAGCCTTATTTGCGGTGGCTATCATCCTGTTTGCGTTGCTCAACAACTACGAAAAGCTCCTCCACAAAAAGCGCCTGTATAATTTCCCGGCCTTCACTGCCCTGGATTTTTATGGCGGAATTGAAGGGTATAATTCTATCCTGCGGGAGCTCTCCACGTACCTGATCGGCAAGATGGGCAACTACTATTACAAGGTCGACATCATCAACCCTGAACTGCAGAATTTCAAAATAGAGGTCGCCCCGATGATTCAGATCTGCCCGGATAGTAGCATGTTTGACCGATTGACCTGTGAACTCCAGCTGAAAGAAAACCTATACCTGTCCCGCGTGCTCTCTTTCTCAGAAGAACAACTGCAGGAAGAAGACACGTTAAGAAACGAACTCCTGAAGCTTTCGGATGAGCTGACCAGCCTCGGTGTCACCCCCTCCAAAGTGGATGTAACCAGCTTCTGAAGTACACGCTTGCTATACCTCCCTCCTGCCGGCAGCGGCCCTTGCAACTCCTCTTCCGGTGAGTAGTATACCGTATGCAACTCTTTGCTACTCTTACCTGCCTTTCTGCTATACCTATACCTATGAAAGCCATCCTGCATTCCGGTTTTTCCTTCTGCCTGGCTGCCTTGCTGGCTGCCTGCAGCCCTGACAAACCAGAGCAAACGCACCAGACCCGCTCCGCTGCTGCGAACGCCACGACTCCGCTACGTGAGCTTTGCTTTCTGCAGGTAACACAGGGCGTGCCCGTTATTTCAGGTATGGATACGATACCCGGTATAAGTGATTCCCTGCTGATCAACCTGACAATCAAGGGAACGGCTGTAACCGGCATCCTGCACTGGCTTCCGGCCGAAAAAGACAAAATGACCGGTACCCTGCAAGGCAGCCTGCAGGACAGTATCATTACCGCGATCTATACCTACCAGGCGGAAGGCGTGACAGCCAAAGAAGAAAGGATATTCAAACTGGAACCGGACACCCTCCGGATGAAGGCCGGTGAGCTGGAAGAAAAAGACGGGGTATGGAGATTGAAGCACCCGGAAAAAGCGCCCTACTCCACTGCAGTCCCGAAAGTGCTGTGCCCCTGACGGCAGCCATACCTTCACTAAATGCTTTTGATCAGCTGAACATTCATCCCTCGCAACCAGTATGAGGAGGAGTACCTGATGTACTAAGGTATAGCAGGTAGGAAATTGTTGAACTTCAACCTAACGTATACTGGTTATGCCGAAACTAAGTGGAAAAATAGCGCTCATCACCGGATCTGATTCCGGTATCGGGCAGGCGACTGCGGTCGAGTTTGCAAAAGAAGGGGCCGATGTGGTCATCACTTACTATTCCGATAAAGAAGGCGCCCAGGAAACACTCCGCCAGGTGGAAGCGCAAAAACGGAGAGGGATCGTACTACCGGTGGATGTGAGCGATGAGCAGGCCGTGGAGCAGCTGTTTGACCGGGCGCTCGAAGAATTCGGCACGATCGATATCCTGGTCAACAACGCAGCTGTCAACGGTTCGGGAATAAACGTGGCCGACATGGACACGGAAGTCTTCGACCGAACCATCCGCACCAACCTGTACGGCACCTTCTTCTGCTCCCGGCGCTTCATCCGGCACCGCCAGCAAAAAGGCGGCAAAGGCAAGCTCATCAATGTCTCATCCGTACATGAAGAAATCGTGTCGGCGGGCACGGCCGACTACTGCGCTTCCAAGGCCGGTATCCGCAACCTGACCCGCACGCTGGCGCTGGAGCTGGCGGAAGACGGCATCAACGTAAACAACATCTGCCCCGGCATGATCCTGACTCCCATGAACCAGGAGGCAATGGATGACAAAGAGGTGCGGGAAGAGAAAGAAGAGCATATCCCCATGAAACGGGCCGGCAAACCGGAGGAGATTGCGCGGCTGGCGGTTTTCCTGGCTTCTTCCGACTCCGACTACGTGACCGGTTCCAGCTACTTCATGGATGGCGGCCTGTCGCAGTACATGGGCCAGGGCGCCTAGACGAACGAGAATCAGTTCTGCCGGCAGTACAGGGGTTTCGCTGCCGGCCAGGTGTTAGAAGTGACATGCTGTTACGGCAAGGTATAATCCAATGGCAGCATATCCCCTAACTTTTCGAAACCCCAGTACCCTTCAAAAAGCACATCCAGGGGCTGGTATATACTTCCGTTTTTATCCAGCAGCACATGATCGGCCTTCAGCGACAGCACCGAGGTCTGGTAGCTTGGCTTGCGCGGTTTGAAGAATTGTTGTTGCTTTACAAAAGCTTCCTCTTCCATTTCGCCAGTGTATACTACCTGCATAAACTGCCCGAACGTCATCTTCACCTCGTCGCCGGAAAAAGTCAGGTAATCGGAATAAGGAACCGGTTTGATATCCAGCTGCTCGATCAGCTTCGGTAACCGGGCGCGGTCGAGTGTTTCGGCCGATGCTTTGTCCAGGTATTGGATACCTCCTGCTTCTCTGGCCTGTATTCTTAATGCGGCAATTTCCTCGTCTGAGGGCCTGTTTGGATTGGGGAAGCGGTATAGCCGGCGCAGGTTAAAGCCTTGCTCCTCCAGTTGGGTCTGGCGCAGCGCCCGTACAAAATGCATGGCGGAGCCC
>NZ_JSYF01000500.1:0-1496 GCF_054824225.1 Pontibacter sp. HJ8 | reverse complement strand
TGCAGGAAGACCAGAGTTATTGAAAGGTCACTAATTTACTTTAAGGTACACTGATAAAGCCACTAAATACCTCTGGATAAGGTTTGATATCTCACTCCTTTGGTATACCAGAAGGGCAAAATCAGTTTCAAAGCTGCTTTTGCCTCTTTCTTTTTGAGGCTTTACTTAGCTCAGACTGGCCCCTACGCGCTGCAGCAGGGCTTTTGTTTTCAGGATACCTTCTTTTTCCGGCAGGCTCTCCCCTTCATACTCTATGCCGATGTAGCCGGTATAGCCAGCGTCTTTTACGATCTTGAGCATTTTAGTGTAATCGATGTCCAGGCAATTGCCTCTCGCATCAAATTCAAAGGCTTTGGCGCTTACGCCTGCGGCAAAAGGCATTAAGGTGGCCATGCCTCTGTAGGGGTCGTACTCCTCCAGACATTTGCCGCCCCAGAAGCCGGGACCCTCGCGACGGAGGCACCAGTTGGTAAAGTCTGGCAAGGAGCCTACGTAGGGCTTGTCTATCTGCCGCAGCACATCGGCCATCCATTCGGCATCCGATGACAGGCCGCCGTGGTTTTCGGTGACCAGTTGCAAACCGATCTGGTGGCAGTACTCGCCCAACAGCCCCAGCCCATCCACTACGGCCTCTTTTGCCTCTTGCCTGCTGCCGGCGCCAAAAGCGTTTACCCTAATCATGCTGCAGCCCAGGAACCTGGCGGCATCGGCCCAGTGCCTATGCACTTCCACGGCTTTCAGGCGCTTTTTCTTGTCGGGGTCGCCCAGGTCGCTTTCCTCATCAATCATGATCATGTTGTTGACCACGCCGTGGTCCTGGCTGCGGCTTAGCAACTGGCGCAGGAACTGCTGGTCGGTGGCTTTGTCTTTAATGAACTGGTTAACGTACTCCACCGCATCTATCTGGTATACTTCGCGGGCCAGCCTTGGGAAGTCCAGCGTATCGATCTCTTTTTTGAACAGCGACTTATGCAGCGACCACTGCGCGAGCGAAATCTTAAAGAAAAGCTTTTTGGGCGGTTGCGCGGCTAAGGCATTAGCACCTAAAAGCGAAACTCCGGCCAAGCCGGCGGTGGCACTGCTCAGCTGCTGCAGAAACCTGCGACGATCTATTGACATAGGGTATGATTTTAGGGTGAGCGATACAGAAGGAAACGTAGTGTAAACTAAGGCAATATACCCGGAAAAGCAAGCGAAACGTTGAGCCAGTGTAAGCTCGTTGCAACAGTATGAGATAACCTGTTCCAACAGCGCAACAGAGTTTGTTGCAATAAGCCCGCAATGGCATTTCCTTAGGTTATAGGTTTGCAATACATTGCAACAAGGGTCTCGTTCAAAATAATATACTTACTTCTCCTCTCCCACCTGCAGAAACTTGCCCACATCCTCTAAATCCGTGTAGATAATGTTCGATAATTCAATCCTTCGATCTACTCGAAAGCCCTTCAGTTTATGTTGAGGGGCTTTTTTTATGCCCTTTGGACAATTATTTGGAC
>NZ_JSYF01000499.1:0-3110 GCF_054824225.1 Pontibacter sp. HJ8 | reverse complement strand
TTGCCTCTTGCATTTGCCTTACCTCTTGCTTTCACTGCTTTTCCAGTATGGAGTAAGGGGGGGATTGCGCCTGCCCATACTATGCAGAGTAGCTCCTGCACGTCCCCTGTCAAACCTAAAATCACGCTGAACGGACCGCCCACATTGTGTGCCGGCGGCAGTGTGCTGCTGACAGCAACAGCAGGCAAGGCCTACAAGTGGAGCAACGGCGCCACCTCTCAGGCAATTACGGTCACCCAGGCGGGCTTTTACGTTGTGGAAGTAACCGATGAGAACGGCTGTGTGGGGAAATCAGTCCCGGTGGAGGTGAAAGTAGCCGAAAAGCTAGTGGCCCCGAAAATCGCATACACAGAGCCACTGATAATCTGTAAGAGTGGGAGCGTGAAACTATCGGTGCCGGCACAGGAAGGGACTACCTACGTCTGGAAAAAAGACAATGTGCCAATGTCGGGCGAATCACATGAATTTACTGCAACGGAGGCAGGCGTGTATACGGTAGAGCTCTCCAACTTCTGCGGTACGGCAAAGAGTTCCAATAAAGTAGAGCTCAAGATCCAGCAACCTATACCTGCTTTTGAGGTAGAGGCAGCCGGCAGCCTGGTGTTCTGCAAGGGGGGAAGCGTAAGGCTGTCGGTGCCTGTGCATAAGGACGTGACATATGCCTGGTTCCTGGACGGTAAGCCTGTCAGCGGGAGCGGCCCTACTATCTCGGTCAAAGAGGCGGGTAGCTACACAGCAGAGATAACCAATACATGTGGTACTTTTCGAAGTGGCAAAGGACGGCAGGTAGAGCTGTTGGCCCTGCCGGAGGCTCCCTCCGCGGAGTCTGCTATAGGCTGCTCGAAAACTGCTCTCACCCTGAAGGCATCCGGCGGAAAAGCAGGTATGTACCGATGGTATGCGGCGCCAACAGGCGGTGTGGCCCTTGTCGGAGCGGACGGATCAACCTTCACCACGCCTGCACTTACTACCTCCACCACCTATTATGTAGCCCTCACGAACGGGCAGTGTGAAAGTGAACGGGTTCCGGTGGAGGCCGTCATCAACACAAAGCCTGCAGCACCGGCCATCGTCGCTGACGGGCCGCTGGAGTTTTGCGAAGGCGGGGCAGTAAAGCTAAGCACCATCCCTTCCAGGCATGTGGAATATATATGGCTGCGAAACGAGAAGGAAATTGCCAGAGGCGTAACCACCCTGCAAGCAACCGAAGGCGGAACCTACACCCTGCGGCTTCAGAATACCTGCGGGACCACGGCTTCCTCCAACAGTATATCCGTAAAGGTCCGGTCTGCACCTGCTGCTCCCGTGGTGCGGCCTGGCAGTTCCTGCGGCCCGGGCAAGGTTGTGGTGACGGCCACAGGCGGAGGCGCCGGAGAGTACCGCTGGTACGAGAATGCCACCACAGCCAAAGCGATAGGAGGCGCTACGGGTGCTACGTTCGAGACCCCGGTCCTGCAAAGTTCCCGCACTTATTATGTATCGCTGGTGCGGGGTGAGTGCGAAACTGGTCGGGTGCCTGTGCAGGCGATCATATTCCCGGTGCCAGAAGCCTCAGCCAGCGTGCAGCACGCAGAAATCACCTCAGGCGAAAGCACGCAGTTGACAGGGAGTGGGGGTGCAAGCTACAGCTGGAGCCCGTCCATCGGCCTGAGCAATCCTTCTATTGCCTCACCTTTGGTCAAACCACTTCAGACGACCCGCTATACCTTGACTGTGACAAACGCGGAAGGCTGCGAAGACACGACCAGCGTGGTGGTGAACGTGCGCCAGCTGTTGGAAATCCCGAATGCCTTCTCGCCCAACGGAGACGGGGTGAACGATACCTGGGAAATCAAAAACATACAGTATTACCCGGCATCCAAAGTGGAGATTTACAACCGCTGGGGAAATCTGATTTATGAAAAGACGAACTACCAGAGCGAGTGGGACGGCACCTACAGGGGGGCGATCCTGCCGGTCAGCACCTACTTCTACGTCATCACCGTCCCGGGCAAAGATAAATTCACCGGCTACCTGAACATCGTGAACTAAGAGACCATCCAGAGCAGCAGCCTATGCGACATTACTTACCCCTCCTGATTTTCATTTCCTTTCCCGTTCTGGTCCTGGCGCAGCAGAAACCGCAGTACAGCCAATATTCTATCAACAACTACCTGTTCAATCCGGCCATCGCAGGTATAGAGCAGTATGGCGATGTAAAAGTGGGCAGCAGGTCGGGGATGTCAGGTATAGAAGGGGCGCCGAGCACCTTTTACATGAGCGCGCACACCCCCATCGGGTATAGCATCGGAGGAAGAGGTAAACGCTCGGGCGGGTCCACTCCCTCGTTTGGCGGCAGCGACAACGGCGGCAGGCTCAGTCAGCGGTTCAAGCCCCACCATGGCATCGGCGTGCTTGCCGTGCACGACCGGCTGGGGGCTTTCCACAGAACAGAGGCGAGCCTTGCCTACGCCTACCACATGCGCCTGTCGCGGAGTGTGCGGCTATCGGCAGGACTGAGTGCGGGCCTGATACAACAGCAGCTTCGCTCCACCGGGCTTACCTTTGCGAATCCCAACGACCCGGCTCTTTCAGAATGGAACATGGTAAAGCCGAACCTGTCGCTGGGGATGTGGCTTTATGGAAGCAACTTCTTTCTGGGAACCTCGGCCATGCAGCTTCTGGCCAACTCTACCCACTTCGATAATGCCGTGACTGACCGGAACCTGCTCTACGAGCACTTTTTCCTGACGGGAGCCTATAAGTTCAGCATCACCGAGGAGATCAGCCTGGTGCCCTCTATCATGCTGATGTGGTTGCAGCCCTTGCCCGGCAACGTCGACTTTAACCTGCGTGCGGTCTACCAGGACAGGCTGTGGGTGGGAGGCTCCTACCGTCAGAACGGCAACTACGCCATACTGGCCGGTGTTACCATCAACCACCTCTTCGACCTGGGCTATGCCTATGACAGGGGCGTGCCCGCCTTCAACGGGATGGGCAACGGCAACCACGAGGTTGTGGTGGGGATGCGCATCTTCAACAAAGCCAGGCTTCTCTGTCCGCAGAACCTCTGGTGATTCAACGGGTTTCTCTCTGCATTGCCTGCCTCTTCTGCCCATACCTTTGTCTTT
>NZ_JSYF01000498.1:0-2417 GCF_054824225.1 Pontibacter sp. HJ8 | reverse complement strand
CAAAAAAACAAGTAAGCAGGGCCATGCTCAAGCGGATGACAAGCCTGCGTTGGTACGGAAGGAGGAGTGACAGAGTTAAGCGCTGGCCAAAAAACACAATTAGCGGCCAGAGCTACCCGACAGGTATAGCGGATGGGGTATTTCGTAGAATGAGTCGGGCTTCGTTGTTTAAACTTATAACCGGAGTCAACCAATTGGCAGGGGCAGGATTTAAAGGCTTGGAAACCAGCAGTAGCGGCATGCTTCCTGTGTTAGGGCCAGCCGGCGGAAGAGATTGGATGGAGAGGCTCATTTCTTTTTTCAGTAATTTTTCAGGATGCTTTCCGGATCCGAAGAAAATGCGTTTTGTGCAAATGGGTGCTTCAGAGCAGGTATAGCTGCCATTTCTACCCACGCTGCCGCTTTTCCGGTATGTAACTTACCTGTCCTACTTTCGGTATGCTTGAGCTGTGTACGGCAAGTATATTGTACTTAAGCTTGTTTAAGAAGATTAGTTAGCTGAAATTTGCTGGTTCAACGCCAGGACAGGATGAGGATTATTTCTGCCTGTTTCTGTATATTTATAAATATAGTCAGTGAACTATATGGCGTTTATAGAATTATGGGAGTTTCCCGGTGAATTTTTCATAGGCTTGAAAGACGCCCGTATATTCTGCAGGAAAGTTTTGTTACGTTTTAAATTTAGGATTTAGTTTATGAATGCATATAATAAGTGGTATCACCCTTATGAGATAGATGAGAAGTATCAGAAGCGTGTGGCGTATTTCAGCATGGAGTTCGGCATACACCAGGCGCTCAAGACCTATTCCGGAGGACTCGGCTTCCTGGCCGGTTCGCACATGCGCAGCGCCTATGACCTGCGCCAGAATATGATCGGGATCGGTATACTCTGGAAATACGGTTACTACGACCAGGTCCGAAACGATGACCGCACCATGCGGGTGCAGTTCCAGAAGAAGTACTATACCTACCTAGAAGATACCGGCATCAAGGTGAGCGTGCTGGTAAACGGCCACCCGGTGATCGTTCAGGCGCTGGTGTTGCGTCCCGAGATCTTTGGCACCATACCGATGTATTTCCTTTCGACCAACATCCCCGAAAATGATCACCTGGCCCGCACCATTACTTATCACCTCTACGATAAGGAGCCTTCTGCGAGAATAGCGCAAAGCATCGTGTTGGGTATAGCCGGGGCCAAAGTGGTGGAAGAACTCGGCGGTGCTGATATCTACCACATGAACGAAGGCCATGCCTTACCGCTCGCCTTCTACCTGAATGAAAAGTACGGGGGGAATGTGGAAGAAGTGAGAAAGCGCATCGTATTTACTACCCACACACCCGAAAAAGCCGGGAACGAGGTACACGATATTCAGCTACTCAACAACATGTCCTTCTTCAACGCCACGTCGCTGGAAGACGCGAGAAGGTTGACGGGCATGAACGGCAACTTCTTCGACTATACCTTGTCCGCCCTTCGTCTGGCGAAAGTTGCCAATGGCGTATCGCAGCTGCACGGGGAAGTAGCCCGCCGCATGTGGTACGAAAACGAAGGTGTGTGCGAGATCAAATCGATCACTAACGCGCAGAACGTGCCCTTCTGGATGGACAAGACCCTGCGGCAGGCCCTGGAGCGCGATGACAACCAGGCCCTGATCCAGCGCAAAGCCGAAATGAAGCAGGACCTGTTCGAGATCGTGGCCGACCAGACAGGCAAACTCTTTCGGAGTGATGTGCTCACCATTGTGTGGGCCCGCCGCTTTGCCGCCTATAAGCGGGCCGACCTGCTGGTGCATGACATCGAGCGTTTCTTTGAGATGATTTCGCAGGAAGATCGTCCGGTGCAGGTGATCTGGGCCGGCAAGCCTTACCCGTTTGATGAAGGGGCTGTCAGCGTATTCAACAGCCTGGTGAGTTTGTCGTACCAGCGCAAGAACTTTGCGGTTTTAACCGGGTATGAGATCGGCCTGTCCAAAAAGCTCAAGCAAGGGGCGGATGTCTGGCTGAACACGCCACGCCGGCCAAGGGAAGCTTCCGGTACCAGCGGTATGACGGCCGCCATGAACGGAGCCGTGAACTTTTCGGTGCTGGACGGCTGGCTGCCTGAGTTTGCCCGCCACGGCGAGAACAGCTTCGTGCTTCCGGTGGTCGACAGCAATCTGCCCGATACCATGCAGGATGAGATCGACCATAAGAACCTGATGAGCATCCTTGAAAACGACGTTATCCCGACCTACTACAATGACAGAAACAAGTGGATGAACATCGTCAAGCAGGGTATGCGCGACGTTATCCCCCGCTTCGACTCGGATCGCATGGCACATGAGTATTATGAGATCATGTATTAATGCATGCCTCCTTTATACCTGCAGTAGCAAGGTACCTGCCGACTGAGTTGCAGGTATAGAAAGAGGAAGGGC
>NZ_JSYF01000497.1:0-345 GCF_054824225.1 Pontibacter sp. HJ8 | reverse complement strand
CCTCTTACGCGCTGGCCGTAGTTATCACCCACGTTCGCTGGCGCTTCGAAAGACTTCAGTTCTGATACAGCTGTAGGCTTGGTGGTTACCGGGATGTTGCCTACTGAGTTACCCGAAATGTTAGCCCAGAATTCTCTAGTGATAGTACCTGTGGATGCTACCGCTACCGCCACCGGTGCAGTGCTTCCCATTTCTGACAGCCTGTTACCGGCGATCGGTCTTTCGAGGGAGCCGTCAGGTAGCTGCCAGCCTACGGCCAGATTATCGCCACCGTTCTCTTCTTTCATCAGGGCCTCGATGTAGTAGCGCTTGCCTGCCTCCAGGGTGATCTTGGCCGACTGCTGC
>NZ_JSYF01000060.1:0-31738 GCF_054824225.1 Pontibacter sp. HJ8 | reverse complement strand
GTGGAAAAGAATAAAAAAATTTATAAAACAAAGAGTACAAAATGACTTTTAGCTCCTTTTCTATAAAAGAAGCGTCAGAAGCATTTGCATCACTGAACAACTTCTAACCAAAAACAACAAGCACACCATGCAATTCAAAGACTTTTCATTAGATGAACTTGCTGCTGATGAAACATTTCAGGACTGGGTATTAAGCCACAGACCTGACGACTCCTATTGGTACAGATGGGTATCGGCAAGTGACGATAATAAAGAGAAAGCACAACTTGCGGAGGATGTAATCATGTCGCTGCGCTTTTCTGAAGAAAGAATTACAGATGATCAGGTAGTGGATGCTTACGAGCAGTTACTTGACAGACAACAGCACCTGCGCTCCCATTCAAAAAGCATGTCAAGTTACAGTTGGAGTGGTTGGCAACAGATAGCCGCTGCTGTGGCATTTCTGTTGGTTGCCTGTGCAGGCTTATACCTCCTTGTGAAGAAGCCGGGCATGACCGTGTATGCGACAAAGGCAGGAGAAAATAAAACGCTGGTGTTACCTGACGGAACGGAAGTGCTCCTCAATGCAAATTCTTCTCTTTCTCTTGCACCGGAATGGGCAAAGCAGCCCAACAGAGAAGTATGGCTCACAGGCGAAGCATTCTTTTCAGTGCGGAAGAACGGTAAGAAATTTAAAGTGCATACCGATGATCTGGAAGTAGAAGTCTTGGGTACAAAGTTCAACGTTTTAACTCTCAAGGAGAAAACCACGGTTGTGCTACACTCCGGTAAAGTAAGGCTGCACTTGGATGATGAGCTGCCTGAGGTTATGATGAAGCCCGGTGATCTGGTTGAGTACAACGAAAAAGAAAAGAAGGTACAGGCCAAAACTGTTGATACGGACCTCTATACTTCCTGGCGCGATGGCAAGCTTAACCTAAAGAGCACACCAGCATCTGAAGTAGCAGCTTTTATAGAAGATAGGTATGACCTGCAAATAACCTTTGCAGACAGTGCGCTTGCCGATCATAAACTAAACGGCACTTTGCAGGCTAACAATGAGGTGTTGCTTCTTCAGGTTCTTGCAAAGTCTCTTGATGCCCACTATTCAAGAGAGAACGATCGCATTACCATTTACCAAACAAAATAAGAAGCCTATAAACCAGTCTCTTCACCTTATATAGCTACCCTATGACAAAACGAATACACGAGTTCTACAAGCTTTGCTTTATTGCTTTTGCCTTTACCAGCTGGCAACTGGCAGATGCCCAGAACATAGCTTCTTTAACAAGCTTTCCGCTCAATACTTACTCCAGTGCAAAGAGCAGCACTTCTCTTGAGAAAGCCTTGTCAAATATTCAGCTGCAGAAGAATGTTTCTATCATTTATAGAGCAGACTTGGTGGAAGGGAAAACAGTTTCTCAGGTTACGCCCTCTTTTAGCACGATAGAAGAAGAGTTAAAGCATATTCTACAGCCGTATGACCTCACTTTTGAGAAGGTAAAGGAAGAGATATTCGTCCTGAAAGAATCTGATACAAAAGCGACGGATCTGCCTTTAGCTGCGCAGCTGAAGATTGCCAATAGTGTTCCTTCCAGATGGATAGAACTCCAGGGACAGGATAATCTAGTTGTGAAAGGAAAAGTAACCTCCAATACAGGGGAGGAGCTTCCGGGCGTAAGTATCGGTATTAAGGGCTCCACTTCCGGAACAGTTACAAACGTAACCGGTGACTACGAGATTTCGGCTCCCAAAAACGGTGTGCTGGTTTTCTCTTTTATAGGCATGACCAGCCAGGAAGTGCAGATTAACGGTAGAAGTGTAGTCAATGTACAGCTGCAGGCTGCATCAAAAGCGCTTTCTGAGATCGTAGTAACGGCGGTTGGTATAGAAGCAAATAAGCGGGAACTCGGGTATTCCATTCAAAATGTGGATGCCGAGCAGATCTCTAAATCAAAAGAGACCAATATGGTTAGTGCCCTCAGTGGCAAAGCAGCCGGTGTTGTTGTAACCGCGTCATCCGGTTCTCCGGGGGCTTCTGCTAACATCAGTATAAGAGGAAACAAGTCTATTACAGGAAGCAACAAGCCTCTGTTTGTGATTGATAGTGTGCCGATAGATAACTCCTCATCCGGAAATGGTACTGCAGGGGTTGATAACTCGAACAGGGCGATTGATATAAACCCGAATGATGTGGCGTCGCTTTCTGTTCTTAAAGGGCCTGCTGCTACCGCTTTATATGGTATACGTGCCGCCAACGGTGCAATCATCATTACAACAAAGCGTGGGGCAAAGGGAAAGCCTCAGGTAACTTTCAACACCTCTTATTCTTTTGACAAGGTGAACAAACTGCCGGAATTGCAGCGCGAATATGCGCAAGGTACCATCAGTGGGGGCAAGTTTGTTTACAGAGGGCCAGACGCATCTTCGCTAACTCCAAACAGCTGGGGGCCAAAACTCTCTGAGCTGGAATTTGATGGAGCTACCGATTATCCTTATGATAAGAATGGCAGGTTAGTAGCCAAAGGAACGGGCAATGGTATACCTGCGCAAGCATACGATCAATTTGATGCCTTTTTTGTAACTGGCCACGCATGGGATAATAACTTATCCATATCGGGTGGCACAGATAAAACCACGTACTATTTCTCTGCCGGCAGATTGCACCAGACAGGCGTAGTGCCAACTTCCGATTTTTCCAGAAACTCGTTCAAATCTACCGTTAACTTCGATCTTACTGACAAGTTCTCTGTGGGGAGCGCTGTAACTTTCATTAACTCAGGCGGAAATCGCATCCAAAGAGGCTCTAACGTTTCTGGGGTAATGGCCGGTTTAATGAGAAATGCCACCACGTTTGATATAGGCAACGGCCTTAAGGGCCATGATGCGAAAGAGGAAGCATCTACTTATACCTTGCCAAACGGTACGCAGCGTCGCTACGTGGCTTCGTATGACAATCCATTCTGGTCGATCAACAAAGTGCCTTACAAAGACGATGTCAACAGGATCATCGGAAACATGAATTTCGAGTTCAGGATGAACGATTGGTTGAAGATGAAGTACAAGATCGGTGTTGATAATTTCAATGATCAGCGAAATTCTGCCTGGGACATCACTTCCGCATCAAACGTGAAGGGCGCTGTTTACCAGGCTATGATCACGTCGACCGACATAAACTCCGACTTCTTACTTTTAGCTTCCAAAGACATAACACCTGACCTGCATGTAGACGCCACGATCGGTCATAACTTTTTCAATACAGAGAATACGTTACAGTCCAGCAGAGGCGATGATCTCGGTGTTGCTGGTTTTTATGAAATAAGTAATGCATCCGTTGTTTCCAGTAGCAAGTATCTTAGCCGGAGAAGGTTATTTGGGGCATTTGGCGATTTCAGATTCACTTACAAAAACTACCTGTTCTTAAACTTAACGGGCAGAAATGACTGGTCATCAACCCTGCCGGAAGCGAACAACTCCTTCTTTTACCCAACTGCCAGTGTGGGAATTGATTTGACAGAGGCTTTATCTGTTGCTAACAATCCATGGCTTTCTTATGCGAAGTTAAGGGCTTCTTACGGACAGGTTGGTAACGATGCTCCGATTTACTCAACGAGTACTTACTATACCAGAACAAACCTGGACGGAGATGATATGCTCACTAATTCGACATTTCCGCTTTATGGGTTAAGCGGATTCCAAAAGGAAAATGCACTGAGTAATAATAACTTAAAGGCAGAACGTACTACAACCTTTGAATTTGGTGGTGATTTCAAATTGCTTAACGACAGACTTGGCTTAGATGCGACCTATTATGTTGCCAATACAGAAGACCAGATTGTTCAGGCTAGCATATCAGCAACTTCAGGTTATATAGAACAATTAATCAATGCCGGGAGAATAGAAAACAGGGGGATTGAGCTCGTATTAAGCGGCACTCCTATTTCAACATCCGCTATCACCTGGGAGGCATCTATTAACTTTACGAAATCTAAAAATACAGTAAAGGAGCTTCCTGAAGGCATTTCACAGATATCACTTCAGTCGTTCTCAGCTCTTTCTTCCTTGGTGATGACCGGGCAGCCTTACGGTGTGCTGAGCGGGACCAGATATCAGAGAAATGAGGAAGGCCAGGTAATAATAGGCAACGATGGATGGCCCTTGATAGCAGCTACGCAAGGTCCTATTGGTGATCCTAATCCGGACTGGCTTGCAGGTGTAAACAACAGCCTTAGCTATAAGAACCTAAGCCTTTCATTCCTGTGGGATATACGCCAGGGCGGCGACATCTGGAATGCCACCAAAGCTTATAACAGTTACCTGGGCACATCAAAAGAATCCGGAGATCTAAGAACCGTTACGGGGTATGTGTTTGAAGGCGTCAATGAAGAAGGACAAGTGAACACCATACCTGTTGATTTTGCTAACCCGGCCAACGGTTTATCGGATGTTTACTGGCGCAGAGGGGGTACGTTTGGTGTTTCTGAAAATTACATAGAAGATGGCTCCTGGGTTAGATTGAGAGAACTGACACTTTCTTATGTGGTGCCGGCCAAAATTTTCAAGAATGCATTTAACAGGGCCAGCATATCAGTATATGGGCGTAATCTGCTTCTGTTTACAGATTACTCTGGTGTTGATCCGGAGACTAACCTTACCGGTGACAGCAATGCCAGTGGATGGGATTACTACAACCTCCCTAACACAAAGAGCTATGGCGCTTCATTGAATGTAACATTCTAAAATTTATTAGCTGTTAGGATAGAAGCAAAAAGTAAGGATAGCCCTGCTTACACTTTGTATTTTGAGGAACTCCCTCTCCAACCGTAACTAAATATGCTTTCAACCATGAAAAAATATTATATAATCTTATCGTTTATGCTGTTTTTCTGCACAGTAACTTCCTGTGAGTTTGGTGATTACAATGTGAACCCCAATAAACCTGAAACTGTAAATCTGAACCAGATACTACCCGGAACAGAAGCTCAGTCGGCAACCAATCTGATGTCTTTAGGGGCACGTGTAACAGGGGTTGTTGTACAGCATTTTAAGGGAATAAATGCTCAGCCCGAAGGGTATACCAACTATGTGATTGATGAGCGTACGCTTGACCCTTACTGGCAGACCGGCTTGTACGCCGGTGCCATGAAAGACAGTTACGACCTCATTCAAAGGGGTACAGAGCTGAATCAACCGCACTATGTTGGCATTGGCAAAATTTTGATGGCTTTCAATTTAGGAATTGCAACTTCTATCTGGGGAGATGTGCCGTATTCTGAGGCTTTTAATGGTGAAACCAATTTAAAGGCTGCGTATGATTCGCAGGAGAGTGTGTATGCTTCCATCCAACTATTGCTGGACGAAGCAATAGTAGCGCTTAGCCAGCCGGCAGGCACAACTGCCCCCGCTGCAGATGATCTCATCTTCAAAGGCTCTGCTTCCAAATGGATCGCAACAGCTCGTTCCTTAAAAGCCAGGTATTACATGCACTTGACCCGAAGAGACCCTGAAGCATCCGCTAAAGCGCTTAACCAGCTTGCACAAGGTGGCATTACCTCTGTTGGCACACAACCTAACTTTACCTTTTCCAGCTCAGATAACGGAGCAAATCCTATTGCCATATTTGGTCAGGAACGTGGTGGGCAAATAGTGCTTGGTGAGCAGCTGGTGGAGTTGCTGGTAGGAAACAATGACCCCCGCCTTAACAAGTATACCAGACGAGTCGGGGAGAATTACATTGTCTACGAAGCAAATAATATTAACCTCGTATGGGCACAGAAGAACTCAACTGTACCGCTGATATCTTATGCTGAAGTTAAGTTTATTGAAGCAGAAGCTTTTTTGCGCAACTCAAACGAAGGCAAAGCAAAGGAGGCACTTTATAACGCAATAGAAGCTAACATGAAGCAATTGGGTATAGCTTCTGCGGACTATGCATCTTATTTGCAATCTTTTGGCAACCTTGATGGATTGACGTCTTTTGAAGAAAAGTTGCAACGCATCATCGATCAGAAATACATTGCGCTTTATGGGCAGGGTATATTGGAAGCCTGGGTTGATTACCGCCGTACAGGCTATCCCGAGCTGGTGCCTCCAAGCAGTGCTGAGCGCAGCTTTAACCCATCAGTTGTTGTGCCACGCCGGTTCCTGTACCCAATCAGCGAGAGAAACACAAACAAGGATAATCTGGAAGCTGCCATTCAGCGCCAGGGCGGACAGTTGATGGATGTGGATTTTTGGGCATTCAAGCCGTAGGTCTTGCCACTAAAAGCTTGTGCCTCCTGCTTGCCTCCTGATTTTAGCAGGTATGGCACACAGCTTTTATTAGAGTTTCATCCTCCGGCGTTTCTGGTATCATTCTAAGGGTATCAGGAAACGGAAGGGGAAATTCTCAGGCATCTGAACGATGTACACGCTCAGGCAGGCCGGTCGCTGGGTATGATAAAAAGCAATGCCGTCGCACTGCCGGGCAGCACGGCGTTTGAGCGCAAGGGAGGAGCAATACGTCTAAGATAGAGCGTGCCGTTGCCAGCTTAACCTGACAGCGCCAGATGTGGACCAAAAAGGGGAAAATGCTGCAGGCCGCCTGCCAGCACTCCTGCTCCAAGACGGCCGGCAAGGGGAACACAAGTACGTTGCAGGCAACTACCGCTACAAAGTGCTTCCGCTGATGTAATTAACTACCATTTCTCAAATTACCTGACATGAAAATAAAAGCTACTTTATCAAGCATTGCTTTGTGCTGCCTATACAGCATAACTTTTGCCCAAAACAATCCAGAGAAAGAGCAGATTTTAAAAACACTGACAAAACAAGAATCCACTTATGCTGATGTAGCAAAGAAGTTATGGACGTATGCTGAGCCGGGCTATCTGGAGCATAAAAGTACAGCACTGCTTCAGCAGCAGCTCAAGAAAGCAGGTTTTAAGATAACAGCTGGTGTGGCCGGCATGCCTACTGCCTTTACGGCAAGCTATGGAAGCGGAGAGCCTGTAATTGCCATACTGGCTGAATATGATGCTTTGCCTGGCTTATCTCAGATTGCAGCACCAGAGAAAAAGGCTGCAGTTCCGAATGGAGCCGGACATGGCTGTGGGCATAACCTGTTTGGAGCAGGTTCTGTGGCTGCAGCTGTTGCTGTGAAAGACTGGCTGAAAGATTCTGGCAAAAAGGGGACAATCCGGGTCTATGGCACCCCTGCCGAAGAAGGTGGCTCAGGCAAAGTATACATGGTAAGAGCTGGCTTGTTCAAAGATGTGGATGCTGTCTTACACTGGCACCCTGGGAATAAGAACGAGGCCAGTGCCACATCTTCACTTGCGAATATCTCGGCAAAATTCAGGTTTAATGGGGTTTCATCTCACGCAGCGATAGCGCCTGAAAGAGGACGCTCAGCTCTGGATGGTGTAGAGGCAATGAACTACATGATGAACATGATGCGGGAGCATGTGCCCTCCGACACCCGCATTCACTATGTGATTACCAAAGGTGGAGAAGCACCCAATGTGGTTCCGGCTTCTGCCGAAGTATATTATTATGTTCGCCATCCGGATAGAGATGTGGTAAAAATGGTTTGGGAAAGAATGTTGAAAGCTTCTAATGGTGCTGCCTCAGGCACTGGCACAGAAGTGGAGCATGAGATAACCGGCGGAGTTTACAACGTTCTCCCTAACGTGACCATTGCAAAGTTAATGGACCAGAATCTCCGAACAGTGGGTGGTTTTAATTACACAGCACAGGAAAAAGAGTTTGCTTCTAAGATCCAGGAAACTTTTACGGGTAATGCAATTCCTGCATTGGAAACAACCGCAGAGATAGCTCCCTTTAAAGTGGTACAAAAAGGAAGCGGAGGTTCTACTGATGTTGGAGATGTAAGCTGGGCAGTACCAACTGCGGGTGTATATACCGCCACCTTTGTTCCAGGATCAGCCGGGCACAGCTGGCAGAATGTGGCAGCTGCAGGTGGCAGCATCGGTACAAAAGGGATGATGGTGGCCGCTAAAGCAATAGCATTAACTGCTTACGATCTTTTTGAAAACCCTGCTGTGCTGGTTGATGCAAAAAAGGAGCTTCATGAAAGCAGAGGGGCCAACTTCAAATACGAGGCCCTGCTAGGTGATAGAGCCCCGGCGTTGGATTACCGCAAATAAGTCCCCTTTTCTAAAGATGCGGGCAAACAGATTTATAGATTGTTAATAGATGAAGAAGATTTTATGAAGAAGATACTTGTATCGTTGGTATGGCTCCTAGTAGTAACGGGTTGCCAGGTAGAGAAACAGAGTATATCCAAAAAAGAAGACTTTACCCAAACGGCAACGTCAGACAAAGGGATTGTAACTGCAGCTCAGCCCCTGGCCATGAAAGCCGGGGTAGAGATGCTTGAAAAAGGTGGCAATGCTGTAGATGCTGCTGTTGCAACTGCCTTTGCTCTAGCGGTAGTAGAACCAAGCATGAGCGGTATAGGGGGGAGGCTTCAGGCCATAGTTCACCTGCCCAATGGTCAAATTCGCGGCATAGATGCTACAACCCAGGCACCTGTTACCTATAATGCTAAAACAGCTCCCAAAGGAGCGTATGGCTATGCTACGATCGGTATTCCAGGTACGGTGGCAGGTTTAACAAAACTATTGGAAGAATACGGTTCGTTAACGCTTGAAGAAGTAACAGCCCCTGCTATACGCTATGCTGAGAAAGGCTTCCTGCTATTACCTAAAGAAGCAGCGCGCCATGCTACTGAAAAAAACCTGCTGAAGAAGTTTACCGGTAGTAAGCAATATTTCCTGAAAGGCGACACGGCCACCTACCGGGCCGGTGAACTTATTATTCAGACTGACCTGGCTCAGACATTAAAGGCCATTGCCAAAGGAGGAAAAGACGCTTTTTACAAAGGAGCGATTGCAGAAAAGATGATCGCCGATATCAGGGCAAACGGTGGTGTCCTGACGCTGGATGACCTGGCGAATTATGAGGTAAAGGAAGCAGAAATACTTCAAAGTAACTACAGAGGATACGATGTGCATGCGCTTTCGATGCCATCTTACGGTGCCATCACTTTAGAGATGCTGAACATCTTGGAGAACCTGCCTCTTGGCAAGTCCACTGATGAAAACTGGGCCAGCTATCTCTATCAAGCCATGGAGTTAAGTTACCAGGATAGGAAAAAGCAGACGCAGGATTCTATCCCGGTTCTTATCTCAAAGCCTTATGCCAGGCAACAACTATCTAAAATTACTCAAACGACAGAAGGGTCATCCTATTATAGGCCCCGCCAGCAAGAGACGTTGCCTGAAAGTTGGAGTGCTAGCATGGGCCACACGACACACCTCTCTACAGCTGATAAGAATGGCATGATGGTGGCTCTCACGCAGTCCTTGGGACCAAATATGGGATCCAGGGTAGCGACGCCCGGGTTAGGGTTCCTGTACGCGGTTACGCTAGGGGGTTATCTTGGTGCATTTGAGCCGGGGCAACGTGCCTCGTCCCATATATCTCCGGTAATCATTCGAAAAGACGGCCAGCCATTTATGGCACTGGGAGCAGCCGGCGGATCACGTATCCCTACTGCCGTTGTATCCGTGATTAGCAGGGTGATTGATCAAGGTATGTCCCTTGAAAATGCATTGGCTGCACCTCGGGTACACCCTGATATGGATACTGTTATCATGGAAATGCATACAGGTATAGCATGGAAGAGAAGTGTGATAGAAAATATGCAAAAGCGTGGATTTTTGGTAAAAGAAGATGCGGAAGAAGCTAAATTCGGCCGTGTTCACGCGATTATCTTTGACCCTAAAAAGAAGTTATTTACGGGTGGAGCAGATCCTGACTGGGAAGGTGCAGTAGGTGCTCCGGTAAAATAATTTGTACAAGGAAATACCTCTGGTCAGGGTTTGCTGAATGGCTATTTGCACTCCTAAACCAAAGGAAGCACTTTTAAAGAGCTTTTTCGAGGGGTGGGTATTCCTCATTCGGTGAGAGCAACCGACACCTAAGCAGTAGGTACCTGGTTTGATTCCAGGTGGGCCCGCTTTAAGACAAAATTAGGCAGTTGAAGAACTGGGTTTACAGCTTGTTAACCCAGTTCTTCATTTTATTTGTGAAGGTTGAGAAGGTATGCTACAGGAAAGTAGATGGATTTGATCCTGTGATGTTACTACTGTTGAAGCAGTAGCGTATGGGTGACTCAGTCGGGTTGTCCCATACGCTACTGCTATTTTTGTCTGTAGTGTAGTTTTTTAGAACAGGTCTTTGTTTTCTGTTTGGTAACCTGTTTCATGTTCTGATTAGCCTTATGAGTTTGATCCGGCACCAAGAAAAAAATAAGGAGCTGCTTTTCTGAGGTCATCGCCACGTGTTTCGAGAGTTTCTATACCTGAAGGACAGACTTGCTTTGATATAGCAGGAAGAGAGGCTAGTAGTATGCCTGTGTGAAAGTGATCCTGGTCTTAGCGGCGGCTGGATGTGAAGCCTTTAACAGATATCTGTGTGCAAATCTTGTGCAAATAAAAAAAGCCACTTAACAGTTTTACCTGTAAGTGGCTTTTTTTCAAGCTCTCCCTCCTGGGCTCGAACCAGGGACCCTCTGATTAACAGTCAGATGCTCTAACCGACTGAGCTAAGGAAGAGTGTTTCGGTTACTTCGCAGGCGGTGTGCCGTTGAATTGTGATGCAATATTACAGCAGTTTTCCAGATTATGCAAGTGCTACCCCAAAAAAATCTTCAGGACAAATGTAAAATTCTGTAAATCAATCTAAAAAAATTAATTCGTGATGTACAGCAGAGAACCAGCCAGCGAGGTTTTGTATTGCCTAAGTCCATAAACAGCCGGGCCAGTCATGACATTGCCCTGGAAGTTGAACTGGGAGCCGCAGCAGGTATCGATGATAAACAGGTTGGACTGGTCTACAGCGACACGGCCACACGGTTGGTCAGCGGTAGGATCATACGGGCAGGCGCGCTCAAAGGCAAGGTATAGGTTGGCATTCTGGCGCACGACGATGATGCCCTTATACCCGGTCTCCAGGTAGGCGTAGCCACCGTCCTGGCGCAGCATCGGATACTGCAGGCTGGTCACGTTGATCTGCTCGCTTACCGGCACATTGGGTATACCCGGGCTGTTGTTGCTGTCTTTGCAGGAGAACATCAGCAGGAACGCCAGCAGGACAAAAAGCCTATTCGTAGGTATAGAAACCTTTGCCAGACTTGCGGCCATGGTGGCCGGCATCCACTTTTTGTTGCTGTATGCGGCTCGGTCTGAATTTTGGGTCATAATGAAAAGCCTCAAACATAGAGGAGGTTACGGAATAGTTTGTATCAACGCCAATCAGGTCCATGAGTTCGAATGGCCCCATTTTAAAACCGGTAGCCTGCATCAGGTTGTCGATCGCCTTGGCTTCCGCCACGCCTTCTTCCAGCAGCTTGAGCCCCTCCACATAAAAGTGACGGGCAACGCGGTTCACAATGAAGCCCGGCGAGTCCTGGGCCATTACCGGTGTTTTGTCCAGCTTCAGGGCCAGTTGCCGGATGCTGGCCGCTACTTCCGGGGAGGTAGCAGCACCTGAAATCACTTCGACCAGCTTCATGATGTGCGCCGGGTTGAAGAAGTGCATGCCCACCACGCGTTCCGGGTGCGGTATACCGGCCGCAATGCGGGTAATGGGTATGGAAGAGGTGTTGGAGGCAAAGATCGTATCGGGTGTGTTGATGGCATCCAGCTCTTTGAAGATGCTTTGCTTCACTTCCAGGCGCTCGACCACCGCTTCTATCACAACGTCGCAATGCAGTTGCAGCGTATCTCCCGTAAAAAGGAGGTTCCCGAGCGTTGCCTGTTTGTCAGCTTCCGTGAGCTTCTCCCGCTCAATGCCTTTGTCCAGGTTTTTGATGGTAGTGGTTTCTGCTTTCTTGAGCACCTGCGCATTGATGTCAAACAAAATGGTTTTATAACCGGCCTGTGCACAGATCTGCGCAATGCCCTGTCCCATGGTGCCTGCACCTACCACGCCGATGGTCCTGATCGCCTCGAATTTCATATTCTTGATTGTTAATTGTGGTTGTTAATTGTTATAAGCTGGAAGGTCAAATTGCTGCATTGTTTAATTGTTGGCTTCGCTCATAGCAAATGCATTGGTGCAGCAACACTTTTCAACAATTTAGCCATTTAACAATTTACAACACCCCCTTAAACTGGCGCAGGAAGCGTACGTCATTTTCTGTGAACAGGCGCAGGTCGCGTATCTGGTAGCGCAGCATGGTGATGCGTTCGATGCCCATACCGAAAGCGAAACCAGAATATACCTTGGAGTCAATGCCGCAGTTTTCCAGCACGTTCGGGTCTACCATACCTGATCCGCCGATCTCTACCCAACCGGACTGCTTGCAGATGTTGCAGCCTTCGCCTTTGCAGATCAGGCACGAAATATCGATCTCGGCGCTGGGCTCCGTGAACGGGAAGAACGACGGACGGAAACGCACTTTGGTATCCTGCCCGAACATCTCCTTTGCAAAATAGTAGACCGTTTCCTTCAGGTCTTTGAAGCTCACCCCTTCGTTCACATACAAGCCTTCTACCTGCTGGAACACCATGTGGGCACGGGCCGAAATGGCTTCGTTCCGGTAGACGCGGCCGGGCATGATGCTGCGTAGCGGCGGCTTTTGGTTCTGCATCAGGCGCACCTGCACGTTGGAGGTATGGGTGCGGAGTAACTTGTCGCGGTCTTCGCTCAAAAAGAACGTGTCCTGCATTTCGCGGGCCGGGTGGTTTTCCGGGAAGTTGAGGGCAGAGAAGTTATGCCAGTCGTCTTCGATTTCCGGACCATCGGCCACATTGAAGCCAATGCGTTCAAAAATACGCACGATCTCGGCGCGCACCAGCGAGAGCGGATGACGCGTACCCAGTGTATTGGGAACAGGAGGCAGGGTGAAGTCAAAAGCTGCTTCCGTATCAGAACCGGCTGCGGCATTGCTCAGCTGCTCCTGCGCCTCGTCAAAACGCGCCTGTGCCTGGTTCTTCAACTGGTTCAGTTCCTGGCCTACCTGGCGGCGCTGCTCCGGTGCCACCTGCTTCAGGTCATCAAAAAGCGAAGCAATGACGCCTTTGCGGCCTATGTACGCGATGCGGAATTGCTCCAGTTCGGCAGCATTGGCTAACCGGGCGGCCTCTATCTCTTGTGCTACTCTCTGTATTTTCTCAACCATAGTATGCAAATATAATAATTTGCGGACTTCTATCGTCAAACTGACCTGATTTGCCGCGCAGGATACGGCAAAACAAGCAATGGAAAATGGGAGCCCCGCTATACCTTGCCCTTCGGCGAATAAAAGCTAAGTTTGGTTTACCGACGCCATACCTTCGTTTACCGACTTCTGTCCCAAGTCAGCCTAATTGCCATTGTGGTGACGGGCAGGTTGTTATACTTTTGGTACAGACATTCAAACTAAATCAGAATATAGACATGAAAAACCGAGGTTATAACTCCCCCAGAAAACAATCGGGCAAGGTGGCCGGTGGCCTGGTGCTGGTGGTGATCGGCGTGCTGCTGCTGGCTGCCAAGACGGGCGTTTTCTTCTTTCCGCACTGGGTATTTACCTGGCAGATGTTTTTGATAGTGCTGGGGCTTTTCCTGGGCTTCAAGCACTCCTTCCAGAAGCCAGGCTGGCTGGTCCTGGTGGTCATAGGCAGCGTCTTTCTGCTGGATGATCACTTCTTTTTCGACTTCAGCCTGCGGCGCTTTTTCTGGCCCATCCTCATCATTGGGCTTGGCCTCTGGCTGATGCTGCGCCCCCGGAAGCGCCATCCCTGGGATAACCAGGTGGGAGCAGGGCCGGCACCAGCCGTAGACGAAACAACCGGCTACTACACCGATCCCAACACCGGTGCCTACGCGGGAGGGTATACCGATTATACCGGAACCTATACCTCCGAAGCGCATGCAGCCAGTCCGGAGCCAGCTGCTTACGTGGAAGACTACGTGGAAAGCACAGCCATCTTCGGTGGCATCAAGAAGAATATCATCACCAAAAACTTCAAAGGGGGCGAGGTGGTGAGCGTGTTTGGAGGTACGGAGCTGAACCTGATGCAGGCCGACATGCAGCACCCGGTGGTGCTGGAGGCAACGCAGATATTCGGGGGCACCACCCTGATCGTGCCACCACACTGGCAGATAAAATCCGAAATGGTGGCCATTCTGGGCGGTATAGACGATAAGCGCCCGGCGCTGCCGCATGGCTACGATCCCAACAAAGTGCTGATACTGAAAGGGACAACGCTGTTTGGCGGATTGAACATCAAGAGCTATTAACCCGAGCCATGACCTCTCAGCTGCGCGTCATACTGATATTCCTGGGATGGGCCCTGCTGTGGTCGCTGGTGCAGGGGCTGGTGCTCTGGCCGGCGGGCTTCAGCACAACGATCACCGGCACCGACGCCTTGCTCTCCAACCTGCTGCTGGCGGCGGGGGGCTATGCGATGGGAAATGGCCTGCGGTATTACCAGCCGAGTGTGCGGCAGGGCGCTTTTTTGCTGGGCTGGAGCCTTGGGCTGGCAGGTATAAGTACCGCCCTGTTCTACTGGCTCACCGGGAAGCTGTTTGCAGGTGAGGCGGCCTACCTGGCTTTGGTAGACAATACCCTCGCGGTGCGGATGGCTTTTGGCTGGCTGATGATCCTGCTGATGCTGCTGTTGAGCTGGCTATGGTTTTATACCCGGGAGCTGCAGGAGACTGAGAACCGGAAGGCAGCTACTGAGAAGATGGCGCGGGAGGCAGAGCTTTTTAACCTGCGCCAGCAGTTGCAACCACATTTCCTCTTCAACAGCCTCAACTCCATCAGTGCGCTGGTCGTGAGCCGGCCGGAGCAGGCGCGTACCATGGTGCAGCAGCTCTCCGACTTCCTGCGCGGCACCCTGCGGCAGGACAACAACCAGCAGGTGCCTCTGGCAGAGGAACTCCGGCAACTGCAGCTATACCTGGACATTGAGAAAGTGCGTTTCGGCCACCGGCTGCAGGTAGCCGTCGATGCCCAGGAAGAAAGCCTTTCCATGCACCTGCCAGCCCTGCTGCTGCAGCCGGTTGTGGAGAATGCCATCAAGTTCGGGCTCTACGATACCGTGGGAGAGACCACCATCCGGGTATGCGCCGCCGTGGCAGACGGCCACCTGGTGATCACGGCTCAAAACCCGTATGACCCGGCCACCCAGCAACCCCGCAAAGGCACCGGCTTCGGGCTTGACTCCATCCGCCGGCGGCTATACCTGCTCTATGCCCGCCAGGACCTGCTGCGTACCAGCCAGCAGGACCATACCTTCACCACAACGATTAAAATCCCGCAAAAACTATGAAAAAATGCCTCATAATAGATGATGAACCCCTGGCCCGGAGTATAGTGGCGGAGTACCTGCAGGGGCACCCGGAGCTGGAAGTCGTGCAGGAGTGCGGCGACGGCTTCGAAGGCCTGAAAGCCATCCTGCAGCACCAACCCGACCTCATCTTTCTCGACATCCAGATGCCCAAAATCAACGGCTTCGAGATGCTGGAGCTGGTGGAACAGGCACCTGGCGTCATCTTCACCACGGCCTTTGACGAATATGCGATCAAGGCTTTCGAAACCAACGCCGTGGACTACCTGCTGAAGCCCTTCAGCAAAGAGCGTTTCGATGCGGCCATCAAAAAGTGGCTGCAGACGCGGGCAGCAGCTCCGGCCACACCTGCGCCGCTTTCTTTGAACGAGCTGGCAGGCAAGCAACCCGAAGAGCAGCTCCGTATCGTGGTCCGGGCTGGCAATAACATCCGCATCATCCCGGTAAGCGAGGTGCTATACCTGGAAGCGTATGATGATTATGTGAAAATACATACCCGCGAAGGAGTGTTCCTGAAGAAGAAAACGATGAGCTTCTATGAGAAGGCGCTGGATCCGGAGCAGTTCGTACGGGTGCACCGGTCTTACATGCTCGCCCTTTCGCAGCTCACCCGGATCGAACCCTTCGAAAAAGACAGCCACATGGCCCTGCTCAAAAGCGGGGAGCGTATTCCGCTGAGTAAGAGTGGGTATAGCCGGCTTCGGGTCGTGCTGGGAATCTAGGTATAGCTTTCAGGTATAGCACCTATACCTGATTGAGTTGCTTATTTCCAGTTAAGCCATAAAATACGGGAGTCTGAATCAGAAACCCGGCCGTTGGTCTAAAACTGCTTTCCCGGTTCGATCAAATCCGCCACCTTTGCACTGATAGCCAGCAATATATCCTTTCGCTATACATTTAGAGGCGGTTGCTAAAGATCCAGGTAAATTAGCCATGGAAACTTTGGTAATTAAAAACGTTTCCATAGTTTTATTGTTAAAGCCTTTGGAATGGAAACCACAGTCAGAACAGACATAAAAGAAAAAATCGTAGCAGAAGCATTTGAGCTCTTCTGCCGGAACGGCGTGAAAAGCGTCTCGATGGATGATATCGCCCAGCATCTGTCTATGTCCAAGAAAACCATCTACAAATGGTTCAGCAACAAAGACGAAGTGGTGTACTCGGCTGTGAGTGGCTACCTAAAGTCCATCGAATGCGACTGCGAAGGCATCCTGTGCAGTTCGGGCAACGCCATCGAGGAACTCTTCAACATCATGGGCACGACCCGTAAGATTTTCTCCAGCATACATCCTTCGATATTCCATGACCTGCAGAAGTACCATGCCGGTGCCTGGAAGCTATGGCAGGACCACAAAAACCACTACATATTCGGCAAAGTCAAGCAAAACCTGGAGCGGGGCATAGCCGAGGGGCTTTTCCGGGAGGACCTGGATGTAGAAGTGATCGCGCGGCTCCGACTGGTGCAGATCGAGCTGCCCTTCAACCAGCACCTGTTCCCGAGGCACCAGTTTGAGCTGATACGAGTGCAAATGGCCACGCTGGAGCACTACATGCTGGGTATAGCCACCCTCAAAGGGCACAAGCTGATCAACGAGTACAAGCAAGTTACCGAAGAAGAATAATCTACCCACCTACTACCTGAATAAAATTATGAAAAAACAGTTTATCCTACTCTTGCTATACCTGATGTGGGGGAGCCTCGGGGAAGTAGCTGCTCAGAATGCTCCACAGGCCTTCAGCCTGCGGCAAAGCATTGACTATGCCCTGCAGAACCGCTACAGCCTGAAGGTAAACCGCAACGAGGAAGAGATCGGCAAGGCAAAGGTCGGCGAGATCCGGGCCATGGGGCTGCCGCAGATCAACGCCGGGGCAGAAGTTGGCAATAACTTTATCCAGCAAAAAACACTGTTTGATCCCAGTAGTTTTGGCACTCCCTCCGAATTAGATCCTTTCGTGATCACACCGGAGCAGTTGGCCTCCGGGCAGCCGATCGTGCTTAACCCCACCTATTCCCAACCGGAACCGCAGCCGTCTGGTGGGCTCCAGGCCATTTCTTTTGTGCAACCCTACAACGGCGGACTCACCATTACGGGCAGTCAGCTCCTGTTCGACGGCTCCTACCTGATCGGGCTCAAAGCTGCCAAAACCTATACCGAGCTGTCGAGGAAGACGACGACGCAAAGCGAAATAGACGTGGTCGAGCAGGTGAGCAAAGCCTACTACAGCGTGCTGGTGAATCGGGAGCGCATGGAGTTGCTCAGGCAAAACCTGACACGCCTCGACACGCTGCTGAAGCAGACACAGGTGATGTTTGACAATGGCGTAGCCGAAAAGCTGGATGTGGACCGCCTGCGCGTCTCGTTCAACAACCTCAATGTGGAAAAGCAGAAAACAGAACGCCTGCTCCTGCTGAGCGAAAACCTGCTGAAGTTTCAGATGGGGATGAACCAGAACGAGCAACTGGTGCTGACAGACAAGCTGAGTGAGGTGGAAGTGGATGTGGAAAAGGCCAACAGCAGCAACTTCAATTACAGCAACCGCATCGAATACTCTCTGCTGGAGACGCAGCGCGACCTGGCCATGCTGGACCTGCGCAACAAGCGCTCCGGCTATTTGCCCAAGCTATACCTGAACGGGCGCTATGGCTATATCGGGGTGGGAAGATCCTTCTCCGACATCATGAGCATCCGGGCCGGGCAGGATAATACCACAGATCGGAATTACTTTGACTTCGGGTATGTCGGGGTGCAGCTGCAGGTGCCGATTTTTGACGGCCTGCTCAAGCACTACCAGATACAGCAGTCCAGGCTGACGCTGGAAAACACCAAGCTCGGGTTTGAGAGCCTGAAGCAGAGCATCGACCTGCAACTGGCGCAGTCTTCTACCGACCTGACCAACTCCCTGGATGTGCTGAAGTCGCAGCGCGAAAATATGGAATTGGCAGAGGAGATCGCCCGCGTGGCCAAGATCAAGTTTCAGGAAGGGGTGGGCTCCAACCTCGAGGTGGTGACTGCCGAGACCGACCTGCGGCAGGCGCAGACCAACTACTACGCCGCCATGTACGATGCCCTGATCGCCAAAGTGAACCTGGACAAAGCCACCGGCACTTTACTAACCAAATAAAACCAACTGAAAAAGAAGATTAACCGACCTGACTATGAGAAAGATATTTGGAATCTCGGCACTGGCCCTGCTGCTGGGTATGGCAGCCTGCAACAGTGGCAATACCGACAAAGAGGCGCAGCTGGCCGAGCTGAAGCAACAACAGACAGCGTTGCAGGAGCAGATTGCCTCCCTGGAAGCGGAGCTGAAGGCGGATGGCAAAGGAAAGGTGGCAGAGAAAAAGACCGTGCCGGTGACCGTCACCTCCGTGAAGCCCACTGCGTTCCGGCATTACCTGGAAGTGCAGGGCAAAGTCGACTTTGACCAGAATGTGCTGGTAAGTGCCAAAGTGCCGGGCGTGCTGACCAGTGTGCGCGTCAAGCGGGGCGACCGGGTTGCCAAAGGGCAGACCATGGCGACCATCGATGCGCAGGTGCTGGAGCAGAACCTGGCAGAGGTCCGGACCCGCCTGGACCTGGCCCGCATTGCTTTCGAGAGACAACAGAACCTGTGGAATCAGAAGATAGGAACGGAGATGCAGTACCTGACGGCTAAAAACAACAAGGAGGCGCTGGAACGCAGCCTGGCTACGCTGCAGCAGCAGCGGGACCAGTACAACGTGAAATCTCCGGTGACAGGCGTGGTGGACGACGTGACCCCGAATGCCGGTGAGGCGGTTGCGCCTGGCCTGGGCATCATCCGGGTGGTCAACCCCACCGGCCCCAAGATTGTGGCGCAGGTGTCGGAGGCATACCTGGCCAAGATCCATAGCGGAGATGATGCCCTGGTGCGCTTCCCGGACCTGGACCAGGAAATGAGTGCGACGGTGGATGTGGTCAGCCGTTTCATAAATCCTTCGAGCCGCACGTTCACTATCGAGCTGCGCCCCAAGAACATTGGCAAAGACATCGAGCTACGCCCTAACCTGGTGGCTGTGGTGCGCATCGAGGATTATAAAAAAGAAGATGCCATCACTGTGCCGGTGAACCTAGTGCAGCAGGATGAGAAGTCGCAGTATGTGTATGTGGCACAGAAGAAGGGAGACAAGTATGTGGCGACGCGCAAAGAGATAACCACAGGCGTCAACTACAGAGGGAACATAGAGGTGCTCAGTGGTCTTACTGCCAGCGACCAGGTCATCACGGTGGGATACCAGGGTGTAAATGAGGGACAGCCGGTTGTATTCAACCAGGTGAGCAGCGTGCAGCAATAACCAGTTAAGCCAAGACTATGAAACAGTTCAAGCCGACAAGTTGGTCTATCGATAACAAAACCAGTATCTACATCATCACCATCATCATCACGCTGGCCGGGGTGTTCTCTTACATCAAACTGCAGAAAGAAAATTTCCCTGACATTGTGATCCCTACTGTTTTTGTAGGCACGATCTACCCGGGTACTTCCCCTTCGGATATGGAGAACCTGGTAACACGCCCGATAGAGAAACAGCTGAAGGCTATCTCGGGCGTGAAAGAGATCACCTCTAACTCGCTCCAGGACTTCTCCATGATCGTGGTGGAGTTCAACACCGATGTGGATGTGGTGGAGGCAAAGCAGCTGGTAAAAGACGGGGTGGACAAGGCCCGCACCGACCTGCCGACCGACCTGGACCAGGACCCGGACGTGCAGGAAGTCAACTTCTCGGAGTTTCCGATCATGTACGTGAACGTGTCGGGCAACTACAGCCTGGACCAACTGAAGCAGTACGCCGAAGATATACAGGACCGTATTGAGGCGCAACCTGAAATAACCCGTGTAGACATGGTCGGCGCCCTCGACAAAGAGGTGCAAGTCAACGTGGACATGTATAAGATGCAGGTTGCCCAGGTAACGTTCAGCGACCTTGAGCGGGCCATTGCCTCCGAAAATATCACCATCTCGGGAGGTAATGTGACGGTGGGCGAAATGAAGCGCTCCGTTCGGGTGGTAGGCCAGTACATCGATCCGAACAAAATCGGCGACATTGTGGTGCAGTCCCTGTCGGGGGCCAACATTCAGCTCAAAGAGATCGCAGAGGTAAAAGAAGGCTTTGAGGAGCAGGAGAGTTTTGCCCGCCTCGACAATGCCCCGGTCATCACCCTGAACGTGATCAAGCGGAGTGGCGAGAACCTGATCGAGGCTTCGAACAAGATCCACCAAACGCTGGAGGAGATGGAAGGATCGGTCTTGCCGGACGATCTGAAGATCACGGTGACCGGCGATCAGTCCATCCAGACGCGCCATACCTTAAATGACCTGATCAATACCATCATCATCGGCTTCGTGCTGGTTACCCTGGTGCTGATGTTTTTTATGGGCGCCACCAATGCCGCCTTTGTGGGGCTTTCGGTGCCGATCTCCATGTTCGTGGCCTTCATCTTGTTCCAGATGTTCGGGTATTCGCTCAACATGATCGTGCTTTTCGCCTTTTTGCTGGCGCTGGGGATCGTGGTGGACGATGCCATCGTGGTGATCGAAAACACCCATCGTATTTTCCATCAGTCTAACCTGGGTATTTTGAAGGCCGCCAAAGTGGCAGCAGGCGAGGTGTTTATACCTGTACTGGCCGGTACGCTGACTACGATCGCACCTTTCTTTCCCCTGCTTTTCTGGCCGGGTGTGGTAGGGGAGTTTATGTTCTTCCTGCCCATTACGCTGATCGTAACGCTGCTATCGTCCCTAGTGGTGGCCTTTATCATCAACCCGGTATTTGCCGTGACTTTCATGCGGAAAGAGCCTACCCGGGAAGTGTCGCCGAAAGCACGCAGAACTTTCTGGATGCTGATCGGAGCGGGCTTTTTGGTGGCAGTAGCAGGTTACCTGGCAGGCTGGTATGGGACAGCCAACCTGGTCATGCTGGCGCTCATGCTGGTGTTGCTCAACAAGTACCTATTCACAGGTATAATCGACCGGTTCCAGAACAGGACGCTGCCCCGCTTCATGGGCTGGTATGAGCGGCTGCTGCGCTGGATGCTCGTAGGCAGGCGGCCGGTCTGGGTGTTTTTAAGTGTCTTCGCGCTGCTGTTTTTTTCACTTTTTTTAATGGCCGTCCGCTCACCGAAAGTCGTGTTCTTTCCCGAGTCTGACCCCAACTTTGTCTATACCTATATCAACATGCCCATCGGGGCCGATCAGGCTGTAACTGACTCTGTTACGAAGGTGGTAGAGAAGCGCATCTACCACGTGATCGGGGAGAAGAACGCGGACGTGGAGTCTGTGATTTCGAATGTGGCCATTGGTGCCGGAGACCAGAACGACCGCAGTACGACCGCGCAATCTCATAAAGGCAAGGTTACCGTAGCCTTTGTTGAGTATCAATACAGAACCGGCCCGAAAACGAGCCGCCAGTATTTGAACGAAATACGGGAGGCGGTGAAAGGTATACCGGGCGTGGATATCACCGTGGATCAGGAGCAGAACGGCCCGCCGGTCGGCAAGCCGATCAGCATTGAGATAGCCGGTGAGGATTTTGAAGGGCTGATCGCTTTGTCAAAACAGGTGGAGCAGTACCTGGACCAGCAGCAGATTGGCGGTATAGAGGAACTACGCAGCGACCTGGAAGACAGCAAGCCGGAAATCCTCATCAACATCGACCGCGAGCGGGCGAACCGCGAAGGGATCAGTACGGGGCAGATCGGTTCCGAGATCCGGACGGCCATCTTCGGGAAAGAAGCTTCGAAGTTCAAGCTGGATGAGGAAGAGTATCCGATACAGCTACGCTATGCCGAACCCTACCGCAAAAACATGGATGCCTTGCTCGACATGCGCATTACGTACCGCGACATGAACAGCGGCCTGGTTCGCCAGATACCTCTGTCGTCGGTGGCCACGATTGACTATGGCACGAGCTACGGCGGCGTGAAACGCAAGGACCTGAAGCGCGTGGTGACGCTGGAGTCGAATGTGCTGGGTGGTTACAACGCCAACGAAGTGGTGCAAAGCATAGAGACCGCACTCCGGGATTTTGATACGCCGGAAGGCTACGAAGTGAAGATGGGCGGGGAGCAGGAAGATCAGAAGGAAACGTTCGAGTTCCTGTTGTTTGCCCTGGCCGCCGCCTTCTGCATCATCTTCCTGATCCTGGTGACGCAGTTTAACTCGGTGTCCAAGCCGTTCATTATTCTGTCGGAGGTATTGTTCAGCATCATCGGCGTTTTGCTGGGCTTCTCGATCTTTGGCATGGATGCCTCCATCGTGATGACGGGCGTGGGGATTGTGGCCCTGGCCGGTATCGTGGTAAAAAACGGTATCCTGATCGTGGAGTTCACGGACTTGCTTCTGGCAGAAGGAAAGGAGCTGAAAGACGCGATTGTAGAGGCGGGCAAAACACGCCTGAACCCGGTTTTGTTGACGGCAGCCTCCACTATACTAGGACTGATCCCGTTGGCGTTAGGTATAAATCTAAACTTCTATACCTTGTTTACGGAGTTTGAGCCGAATTTTTTTATGGGTGGTAACAGCGCCGCCTTTTGGGGACCGCTGGCCTGGACAATCATTTTTGGTCTGAGTTTTGCTACCATCGTTACACTGCTGATCGTGCCGGTGATGTACCTGCTCAATGAGCAATTAAGGAAGAAAATTAAAGGTGACAGGAAGCCGGCTGGCGCTGTAAAGCTAGTAGACCAGCAGGAAGTGCCTGTGAATGGACAAGTTAGAGAATACACTTTATAAATATGCTTACAACAACTGACAAAGCTATTGAACGGGAAGTAATCCGCATCATTAGTAAGACCAAGGAGATAAGGCCCGCCCGCCTGCAGGCAAACGCCCGCCTGCTCCAGGATTTTGGCTTCGATACGGTAGACGTAGTAGATATTATTCTGGAACTGGAGAAGAACTTCCAGATTGTTATTCCGGATGAAGTGCCGATCCACACGGTGGGTGATTTTGTCGAGTATGTGGCTTCCCATACCTTTCGGGAGGCGAGCTGAGGACAGGTATACACGTAAAAAGCAGAAGAGGCGGGGAGCATGCTCCCCGCCTCTTCTGCTTTTTAGGGCAGCTGCCAATCCGTCTGGCCATCCGCATACGGAGGTGCCGGATCAATCGTGCTGCCTGAAGGTATAAAAGTATAGTAAGCGTCTAATCGATAGGCAGGCTGTTAATAAATGGAGATACGATAAGCTTTCAGTTTCTTGTCCAGTGACTTGGAGTTGACACATACCTGGTCCAGCAGCGACCAGAAGCCAGGGCCGTGGTTCTTTTCTACGGTGTGGGCCAACTCATGCAGGATCACATAGTCGCAGAGCGAGTCGGGGAGGCGCATCAGGTGCAGGTTCAGGTTGATGTTGTTGGTATGCGAGCAGCTTCCCCACCTGGATTTGGCATTTTTGATGAACACATTCTGGTAGTCAAAGCCGAACTTCTCGGCAAAGTACGCTACCCGCTGCGGCAGGTATTGCTTTGCCTCCTTGCGGTAAGCCTCCTCAATGGACTTGCGGATAAACTTCTGCACCTCGTTGTCGCGCACATCTTTAAAAGCCGGGTAGAACACGTTGATGTACCCGTTTTCGATGACACAGCGCATGTTATACTGCGCGTGCGTGAGCAGGCGAAGGGTATGCGAGCGCGTCTTAAATTCGGTGTTGGTGTCATACATGGTCACCTGCGCCTCATGCTGCTGCATGCGTGCCTGGTGCTCCTTAATCCAATCGCTCTTGGTGTAGATGAGTTGCTCTGCCTTCTCAAAACTGATGTGAGGCGGCACGGCAACCCGTATACCCTTGATGGGCCTGACACTTATGGTGAGGCGCTTGGCTTTGTCACTCCGTTCGATCAGAACCTTTCCGATGCCGTCGATGTGGAGATTAACGGATGTTAGTCTTAGAAATGATGAAGACACTTTGGCTAAAAGTTAAAATACAAAATCATCAGTCCAAATATAGACAATTATTTTCTGATAAAACTATAACTGTCATCGCTTTTATCTGTTTTTATTTAAATTCTAGTATTTAAATAGTGCTATATTTTTAAGAGTATATGTACTCTTTCGGGCAGTATGGGAGCTTGAGTATCAGCCAAAATGAGGGAAATCCGGGCGCCTGGAACACAAAAAAACAGGCTGACCGGGGCAGCCTGTTCTACTCTCAAAGTGCTATATAACCGGTGTTAGCGTATGTTGCCGCCGGTAGGCATGTCGTCGTGCGGGTTTTTGGGGACCCGGCTGCTGTCGGTGGTGGCAGACCGAAGTGTGGGTTCTTTGTTATCGGCCGCATCTCCCGCTTCATCCGTTGCCTGTCCTGCTGAGGGATGCGCTCCGGAGGGCTTTTTGTTCTGAGGGTTCTGGTTGTCTCCTTTTGTACCCTCCTGCTGTAGCTTGCGTTCTTCCTTTTTCTCTTCCATGGCTATATCCTGTTTGGGTTAAATATTCTCACCTTCACCTAAATGCACCTGGCCCTCCGGCTGATTGCTGTACTTGGGTGTACCAAAAGAGGTATCGGCATGGTGGGGCGCATGCGCGTGCAGTGCTTTCTGTTCCTGATTTTTTACCATGTTATCCCATTCCTTGAAACGATCCAGCTCGGATTTGATGCTGGTCATAAACCAGGCCAGCAACGTGGCATCGTCCAGCAGGCCCACCACAGGAATAAAATCCGGTATCAGGTCGATGGGCATCAGGAAGTAAATAATCACGGCTACTCCACCTGCCAGGGTTGTTTTTGGGATGCCTTTGTACTCGCCGCTCATCGCCGCTTTTATCATGCGGGACAGCACCTGCAGGTTTTCCCATACTTCCCCGGCCAGTGTACCCAGGTTCTTCTTGGCAGTCGCTTTTTTGAAGGCATCGTTGAGCAGCTTTGTCACCTGCTTGGGGTGCTCCAGGTACTTCTCCGCTTTCTTGAGTATGTTCTGAAAGAGCGGGCTCTGCGCTACATTCTTGCCATCCGGCTGCTGGTTGTTTATATTTTCCTTCTCCATTTTTACGTGTTTATGCTTGTGGTGTTTGTCTGGTTATCAGGCTGTTGTTCTGGCTGGGGCCGTCGGGTGTTGCCGGAATGCCGCCAAAAGGCGGTTACGCAACGGCCAACAAACCTTCTATACCTTGAGCTGCATGATTTTGTTGTAGCTGCATAAACAAGAAACGGGCCGCAGTCCAGCTGCATACCCGTTTGAAAATTATACTGCAAAAATGACAGGTTTAGTTCACTCTTCCTGCCGCATAATAATAGTTGCGGTAGAAGGGTTCCCGGAGTGAGCTGACTTTTACGCCGCCGCTCGTAGCGGAATGGATGAATTTGTTGTCTTTGAGGTAGATGCCCACGTGAAAGATAGGTTGCTTCGGGCTTCGGCGGAAAAAGACCAAGTCACCGGTCCGGACACTGTCTTTTTTGATGCGTGTCACATCCTGGAACATGGAGCGGGAGCTGCGGCTAAGGTCTATTCCGTATACTTCGTGGTAGATGCTGGTCACAAACCCGGAGCAATCGGTACCTTTCCGGGAGCCTTTGCCATAGCGGTAGGGAGTGCCAAGCCAGTCAGCAACGGTTTCGAGCAGGTCTTTGTCCTCGTTGTAGTCCAGTTGCAGGCCCAGCGTTTTGGCATGTTCTTCGTAGAAAACCGAATCTACTGTTTCTACTTCAGGCAGGGGAACTTCCAGCTCCAGTGACCGGGCAATGTCTTCACCGGAGTTGATGGCATAAAGCGACAGGGCAGCCGGATTTTCTGATGGCAAAGCCTCCGGAGTCTTTACTTCGTAAAAGTAGGATAGAAGGAGCGACACGAATGCCAGTACGCTCAATATGATGGTCTTTGTCATAGGGTTTAGCATGTTTGTAAGCCACCGCAGTGGGAAACAGTTGTCACCTTATGGTTGGAGAGCGGTGCTAAAAAAATGTATTTTTATACCCTGCAACCTGTACGTTGATGTTGGTACATCGTAACAGTGTGTAAAATTAAGTACAATTTTTATAACGACCAAAAGGTGCCGTTATTGTTATCAGGCCTGCCTTCGTGCCTTTTCACCCCATAAATAGGGCCGATTACAACCTGGCCGGTATGGGCAAAGTACAGCTCAGTTCATAATGATAGACTCAGCAGATACACACTATGGAGTATAGAATTGTAGAGAATTCGCTGTTTGCGCGTATTGCCCGCATGGTGCTCAAGAGCCCGAACGTGGCCATGGTGCTCGGCAAAACGATCCACCTGAGCGGTGTGAACCGCGAGACTTTTTTGAAGGACAACGGCTGGGTGGAGCACGAACTCTGCCACATCCGGCAGTTCCGGGAGCACGGCTACTTCCGGTTCCTGTGGCTATACCTGCGCGAGTCGATGCGGGTAGGTTACTATAACAACAAGTATGAAGTAGAGGCCCGGATTGCCGGCCTGAAAGGGAAAGCTCGCCTGCTGGCCGACCAGAAAGCAGACCATACCATCAACCCCACCGAGATCCCGCTGCCCGCCGATGTAAGAAAGTTAGAGAGTTAGAAAGTTTAGAAAGTTAAAAGGCTCCTGAACAATAAGTATATGTCCAGGTATAGGTATGCTAAGGTTGGCTATACCTAGACCTGGACGAAATCAGAAAAATACAGGCTGCTCAGGTTTTTGGTGCGTGCGCAGAAAGCAGGTTACAAACTGGCTGCATTTGAGTCATACGCTGCGCTGCTGCTCAACTCGCAATAGTTCATAGGATTTTACAGGCTCTTAGAAATAATAAAGGGACAGGTAAAGCGAAACTCATCGCGCTTTTACTGCCCCTTTGTCTATACCTTGTCCGGCTATTTTACGCCTCGCGCCACTTGATCGTGCAGCCAATCGCTTTGGTCGTAGGCTGGCTTACCGCTTTGCCGGCTACCAGTTCATCCAGCGCGGCTTCGGCATATTTTTTCTGCACCTTGTCCGGCTCGCGTGAGTTGTCGTCTATCGTGCCGATGTAAGCTACCTTGAACGTGCCATCCGGCTGCTTCTGCACCACATAAAGGTGCGGCGTGCGGGTGGCGCCATAGGTCTTGGTGATCTCCTGGCTCTCGTCCTGCAGGTAGGCGAACGGGAATTTTTTCTCCTTGGAGCGCTTCTGCATATCGGCGTACGAATCCTGCGGTGATGCCTTTGCATCGTTGGGGTTGATGGCAATCACCGGGTAACCCTGCGGAGCATACTTGTTGTGCAGCGCAATGATGCGGTCTTCGTAGGCTACCGAGTAGGGGCAGGTGTTACAGGTGAAGGTGAGGATGAACCCTTTGGCATCCTTGTGGTCGCTCATAGAAACCATCTTGCCATCCACGTTCTTGAGCTTGAAGTCGCGGGCCGTGTCGCCTACCTGGTAACCCTCGTTAACGGCAGGTATAGCAGCCATCAGGAAGCCGGCAAAAAGCAGGCAAAGCATGGAGATGAAAGGGACTTTAGCTTTTTTCATTTCGAACATTATGGTTTATACTTTGTGATCAGTTTTTGGAGCTCTTCCTGAGATAGTTCGCGTTCTACAAACTCATAGTGTTTGCGTTTGTTGTTGAAGAGGAGCGTGGCAGGTATAGCACCCGACCATTTGGGTTCGATCTGATCTATCCAGGTGTTGCCGTCCGGTTCATCGAGCAGCAGCAACTGCGATTTCAGGTTACGCTTCTTCACAAAAGGTAGTACGCGTTTGTCCAGATCTTGTACGGCATCCATGCTCACGAGGATGACGCGCACCGGCTGATCCTTGTACTGCTGGTTGGCCGCCTCAAAATAGGGGAGCTCCTTGATGCAGGGCTTGCACCAGGTCGCCCAAAAGTTGACGACATACAAGGTGTCGTGCGGAGACTGGCGCAGTGCCTGCAACCCTGCCAGTTTGATGGTTTTCACCTCCTGCTGGGCCAATGCCGCCGCGGCAGGCCAAAGCAGCAGGGCAGCCAGTATACTTAGTTGTCTCCTGAGTTTTCCTGTCATAGTCATATAACGTGTAGGTGCAGCCAGGTATTGCTGCGGCTTGTTTCTAACAATTTACTGCTTCAATCGTTTCCTAGTAGACAACACGAATGTATCACTCTAATACACAAACTTAAAATGGCGAACGAATTAAAAGGAAAAAAGATAGCAATATTGGTAACGGATGGTTTTGAGCAGGTAGAACTGACAGAGCCGCAAAAAGCGCTGGAAGCAGCAGGCGCCGAGACGCACCTCATTGCCCCCAAAGAAGGGGAGGTAAAAGGCTGGAATCATACGGATTGGGGAGAAAAGTTTAAGGTAGACCGGAAGTTGAGCAGTGTGCAGGCCGAGGACTACCACGCGCTGTTGCTGCCGGGCGGTGTCATGAACCCGGATAAGCTGCGGGGCGACAAAGAGGCCGTGGCTTTTGTCAGCCATTTTATGGAAGTAAACAAGCCGGTTGCTGCCATCTGCCACGGCCCCTGGACTCTGATCGAGACAGGAAAAGTAAAAGGCAGAAAGATGACCAGCTACCATACCCTGAAGACCGACCTCCGGAATGCCGGTGCCGACTGGGTAGACCAAGAAGTAGTGGTGGACAAGGGCCTGGTGACCAGCCGCAACCCCGACGATATACCTGCCTTCAACAAAAAGATGATCGAAGAATTTGCAGAAGGGCGCCACGACCGCTAAACGCAGCAAACATGTCAAAAGCCGCCGCTCCCTACCTGTGCAGGGAGCGGCGGCTTCTTTTATACCTGTTCTTCAGGCTATACCTTAAGGCTGCAGCAGGCGCAGGAGCTGCTCTGTAGGTTGCTCCAGCAGGATGACCAGCACCACATCGAGCACCAGCAAAAAGAAGCCCTGCAAGACAATGGACTGGCCCCAGCCCAGGTATTGTTCTGCTTTGGGCGAAATTCTGGAGCGTTCTTTCAGGTAAGCGCCCAACATCAGAAAGGCCACATCCAGGCCGATGCTCAGGTATAGCAACTGCATGTACCCGAAATGAAACCGGGTGCTCTCGGGCAGGGTGCGGCCGGCGGCATTGGCCGATAAAATGAAATAGAGGCACCCTCCAGCAATGATAATATGCACGATATTCCAGTAGATGTTCATCTGGTAAAAGTAGCGCTTGTTGCGGGAGGACTTGGTCAACCGGAAGCTGCCGATCAGGATGTTGAGGAGCGCCCATATACCCAATGCCAGCATGCCAAACTTCAACGTCTCTGCCTGCTGCAGGTTAAACGAGGCAAGCGCATTGCCTTGTGCATGGGCCGCCAGACCGGTAAGCAAAAGAGGAAGCAGGCAAAGGTATTTTCTCATATTCTGTTTTCAGATAGTTTGTGTAGGAACGTGCCCCGGGGTGAGTTTAGCGTATAGGGGCCCCCTTAATTGCCGGCTAGAATGCAATTCTTGTAACGGATTACCGGGTACAGGTGTTGGGTGCGCAGGCTACTGTTGCCGGGCAATCAGGTCAAAGCCAACATTTACCTGCGGGTGAATGGTCTTGTTTCCCATCGACTTATCTGCCCCGTAAGTCAGTTTCCAGTCGGTGCGGTTGAGGTTGAAGTTGGCTTTTGCTTTCAGCACACTGTCTTCCAGCGCGATTCTGGCCGGGAAGCTGATACTTTTGGTAATGCCTTTGATGGTAAGGTTGCCCGTTACCTTGTGTGTCGGGTGTTTTATGCGGAGCTCATCGGTATTGAAAACGGTAGCAGGCACCTCTTGCTTGGCCGTGCTGTCGTAAGGGACTACAGACGTTAACTCAAACGTGGCCGTAGGGTGCTGCTCCACATCAAAAAAGTCAGCCGAACGCAGGTGTTTGGTCAGCTTCTCGTTGCCGGCTTCATCCAGCTTCTTGTCATCCGATCGCAGCGCCGTCATGTCCAGCACGGTTGTTCCGCCACGCACCAGGCCGTTTTGCAGGTCGATCTCTCCCTGGCTGATCCTGAAGATACCATTGTGCCTGCCGGTTACTTTGGCACCGATCCAGGTCATGGTGCTTTTGGCCGTGTCTATTCTGAAAACCTGGTCCGGGGTACCCGGATGCTGGCTTTGCACCGCTGCGCCTACTTCTGCCACATCAGACACGACCGTTGTTTCGCAGGCGTATAGGGCCACCAGCAGGAGGCAACCCATGACTCTGTAATAACTGCTGTATCTGCGCTTGCTCATGGTATAGCATTTGGTGTTCATGTCCCATCGGGCAGGGCTCCGCTTTCTATCAATACGCTCAGAAAACGCAAAGGGATTATAAATCGGCATATAGAGCTGTAGTAATACTGCAGAAAGAGCCGAAAAAGCGCATTTTAAGGTGCGAAGCTGCACTCGGCTAGATCCCGATTCCCAGGTATACCTGGAACACGCCGTGTTTGATATCCTGGTTTAGCTTCTGCCCCACATTATTTTCTTTGCGCAGGTCTGCCAGGCCCAGGTTGTAGCGCGTGCCCAGCCGGAAGTGGCCTATACGGGCTTCTGCACCGGCCGCGATGCCATAGTCGAACGTGTTGAGCGGATCCAGGTTGATCTCGGTGTCTTCTTCTTTGGCCGATACCATCACGCTGACCTGAGGGCCGAAGTGGACGCTTACATTTTCGGTGATGTTGAACACGGCCAGCACCGGCACTTCCAGGTAATCGAAGCGAAAGGTGGAGTCATTGCGCACCATCCCTTTGCGGGTGTACAAAGCTTCGGGCTGGATCGAGAAAAAGTCACTCAGCGCAAATTGGGTATAGACGCCGGCATGGAAACTGGTCAGACCGTCAAACCGGCCGAGTACGTCTGTATCGCTGCCGTTCAGGGTCGCAAAGTTCACCCCGCCTTTGATGCCAAATCCTGAATTGGAGCCGATGCCACTGAATGTGTTATGATTCTGCTGTTGTAAGGAGGGGCCTACCGCATCTGTCTGGGCATACCCGCAAAGGGCAAAGAAGGAGAGAAGCGTAACTAGTATGGTTTTTTTCATGATCAGGGTATAGTAATGGTTGGGTGAACTGTGGTTCGAAGGTTTATGCTTACTTGTAGAGCTATATATCGATACCTCTATAGAAATGTTACAAATACAAGTACTACCCTAGCCTGACGGCTTCCACACAGTGTTTGTAGGGCAAACCCAGGCGTACCAAGCCACAGTAGCGTACCAGGCTGCAAGAGACCAGACAGTGCTCCCAATGTCAGGGATAACAGGGTAGTTTCTCCTGAGCAATTCAAGTACGTTTCTTTGCACCCCTTGCCTATACCTTGTTTAGGGGAAGCCCGGTTTGGAGGTAGATAAGCCCTGGAAACTACCTGGCGGAGCATTTTGGAGTGAATTGGATTTTACCGTATGTTATTATGGTATTTCCTGTAAATTTAACTGAAATTAACATTGAGTTAACAGCAAACGGTGGATAATTCACACCAATCAACATAGTTATGCACATTTATCCACATCAAAAAAGGGCTTTGTGTCTATAAAGTATATAGAAAAACGGACTTATTCA
>NZ_JSYF01000496.1:0-4270 GCF_054824225.1 Pontibacter sp. HJ8 | reverse complement strand
AGGAGACTCTTTCGGGTCTCCTTTTTTGTTAAGCTTATGGTGTTTAGTAGCTCCACAGGCTGTATTCATACTCGATCAGTGCTTCAAGCGCGTCCTGAGCTGCTAACAGGCCTTTCTTACCACCACCGTAGATATCGCCCAGGCCTCTGTCGCCAGGGTTCGATATTTTTGTGATGTAGGAGCTAAATAACCACAGATCAAAAGCATCTGCCAGGTTCTTGTGCTGCGCATCATTCTGCGCATTGTACCAGATCGCTACCTCCGGGTTGTTTCGGAAGATACGTACCAGGTCACTCATCTTAAAGCTGCCGATGTTCTGCTCAAAACCTAAGGCATTAAGCGTAGATGGCACCTTCAGGCTGATGGTCTGGATATCGTGGTACATGCGGGAGCGTTTTTTGTCGAACACAACGTTCTCCTTCAACTCCAACAGGTACAGTTGCTTTGCAAAGTATTCGTTGCTTACAGGACCAGTTTGCGTTTCGGTAGCGCTCTTACCAAGTGCCTCTCCCCATGCATCCTCTTCCTCTTCTACCTCACCAAAACCTGCTGCCTTTTCTTCTTCTGTCAGACCGCCTTCTGTCTCTTTAGGAGTCATGTTGGCCAGGAATTCCTGCGTAGTCAGAGGAACGTTTACAGAATCAGTTTTATAAGCCACCAGCTCACCGCTTTTTACAGCGCTGATGATAACTTTAGTGATTTCTCTGTTCTCAGAAAACATGGGCTTGTTTTGCTTTTCACGCAAATCAATTTTACGCCATACGGTCTTCTTGAACAGAACATCTGACTCTGGAATAGGTCTTGCTGATGGATTGCTTGACTGCGTGGTAGACACTTGCTGTGCCACTGCTCCGAAAGAGAACAATATTCCAGCCGCTACACCTATTGCTTTTATAACTTTCATATTCCTTGTAAGCTTCTATTCTTTAATTAAGCGGTATTGTGAAGACGCCGTCGCCTGCAGTTTGTGCTGCAACCGGGTTGCCCTGGTAGTTCAGACGTTTTACTTCCAATACTTCTATTGTTACTCTGTCACCTTTTCCTGCTTTCGCTGCAAATCTGCTCAGGTCACCGGATGGGTTGCTGAACTCAGCCTGGTCAATTGGCTGTGAGCCTCTCACCAGGTATGCTCTCCACTTGGTTACTCTATAACGAGCTTCCTGAGGCAAAAATTGCTTGAACCCTTCATCCGCTACTGCCTGGATCTCTACAGCTCTGATGGACTGGGCAGGTAAACCTCTTTTCTGATCTACTGCTTTGCCATTCACTTTAGGCACCAGGGATGGTCTTGGTATAGGACGCACTTTGAATGTTTCCGAACCGATTGCATTGCCACCGCTGCTCACATTAAGCTTTACTTCCGTAGAAGTCGGGATGATCGTTACCTGACCTTTTTTAGAACCTTTGATGGCAGAACCACCCGAAGCACTAAAGCTTGGATCATAGACCGCACCCAGCGCAGGAACCTGTACGTTCAGTTCGTTCGCGCACTGGAAATACAGCGCCTGAACAGAAGCAGACTGTACCTGGATCACAGGCTTCGCCACGATGTACTCTTCCACGATTGGAAGTCTTTCCTGCTCACCGTTTTTGTCGATGATCACTTCACCTTTCCAGGTCTGCTTCGAGTTACCATCTGCATCGTAGTTAGAAGCTGCAGCCGTAAATTCGATCATACCTTTGCCGTTTACTACATTCACCGGCTTGCCCTGGAATGTCATGGTAGGCGTGATGGCATCCGATGAAGCAGCGATGAACATCTCTGCCTTATACTTGGTACCAGCGGCTACTGTCTTCGACTCAGCACGCGCCATGGCAAAGATCTTCTCAAACTTGATGATGTCTGCACCAACTTTCTGAGCCAGGTTCTGTAAAGCGTCAGCCTCATATTTGAGTACTTCTGCTTCTTTCTGAGAAAGCGTTGCCAATGCTGCTACCATAGGAGTAGCTTCAAAGTTGAGCTGGGCAAAGTCTTTGTTACGCTGCTCACGGTCTTTGCTGGCTACCGGATCATCCTTCCCATCTCTGGCCAGGTCCGGCATTTCAGCATTGTATTTCCGCATGAACTTCGCGTAGTTATTCAGCTTGTCCTTCAGCTCATAAGCAGCACCGTTGTTCTTGTTGGCTGCACCGATCATGTTGATGGCTACAATATCCTCAGCGCTTGGGTTTGCATAATCCTCTTCTGCGTTTCTACCGCCTGATTTCTCAACCAGCATTTCGCGCAGGCCACGGATATAGGTAATCAGCTCCGAAGTTTCTTTTCTTACTGCTTCCGCATCGGATAGTACCGTTTTATCTTTGTCTCTGTTTCCACCTTCACTGACCTTGGACTTGATATTGGTTACTACTCCGGCATTGTCCGTTATTGTTTTGTCGTTTACTTCTTTCAGACTTTCGTCAATAAACTGAAACTTTAACAGGATTGCGGAGCTCACTTGTAGGGCGAGAAGTGCGGTGAGTACCAGGTACATCATACCGATCATCTTCTGCCGTGGTGTCTCTTTTCCTCCAGCCATTTTATACTTAGATTACTGTTGTTTTCTTGTTGATTTAGGAAATGTGTCGGAATTAACCTTTCATGGCTGTCAGCATGTTACCGTACACTGTGTTCAGAGAGTGTAGGTTATGCGTTAACTTAGAAACTTCCTGCTTGAACTGCTCAGTATCTTTGCTGGCGTCCGTCAGGTTTTCCATCGCCATGCTCAGGTTACCGTAGAACTTGTTCATCGCCTTCAGGTGGTTGTTGGCATCCTGAAGCTCCATTTCGTAAACAGCATTAAGAGCACCTAAGTTTCTAGTCATGCTCTGCACCTGCTGGTGGTATTCCTGTGCGTCTACTGTTGAACCGGCCATCTGGGCAAGTGCATCTGCTGTTGTAGAGTAGGCTTGTGTGATCTTTTCAAGCTGATCACCGGCTGCTCTTACTCTTACATTGTAATCGTTGGTAGCAGCAGTTGCCTGGCTCAGGTCTGCCATTTGGGCAGTCGTTTCGCTCAGTCTGTTCAGGCCGAGGCCCAGTGTGTTTATGGTCTCAGGAGTGATATCGGCATCACGCAGCATATCATCCAGTTTCTTCGTAACAGACGTGCCACCTCCTGTAGCAGTAGCCGGGATAAGGCCTTCACCAGTGTAATCGTCCGCTAGTTGTGGATAAACCCTTGCCCAATCCGGATCGTGTGGCTGTGGCTGGAAGGCACTCAGGAAGAAGATAACGGCCTCTGTTCCCAGACCTACGATGAGCATAAAGTCAGCGCCTTCCCAGTGCTGAATTTTAAACAATGCTCCAATAATTACGACTGCAGCACCTATACCGTAAATTTTAGGCATCAACACGTCGTACAAGAAACTGCGACCTCTAGCTTTGCTCATTTTGTTTTCAAAATTTAATTGTGAACGATTGGGGTTTTATAGTATTTATTAGGGGGTAATTTACTTCTAGTTGCTTATCTGAACTCACTTCCGGAAGATCTTCCGAGGTAAATCATCGCATTACGGAAACCAACATAAGAGCGGGCTGAGTCCTGATATTCGAAGTTACGGGTACCGGTTTCCAGGAAATACGCAATGTCTTTCCAGGAACCACCTCTTACTACTTTGCGAGGCTCATTGTCATCATAATAAACTGGGTTCAAGTCCCAGGTGATCGGAACAGTTGCATCCGCATAGGCATCTTCTGTCCATTCTGCTACGTTGCCCGCCATGTCATACAGGCCAAAATCGTTCGGGAAAAACTGTGCTACAGGCGCTGTGTACGTAAAGCCATCACTGTAGTAGTCACCGCGTCCTGGCTTAAAGTTTGCAAGCAAACAGCCTTTTGCATTGCGTAGGTAAGGACCACCCCATGGATATACCGCCATGTCGCGGCCACCTCTTGCTGCATATTCCCACTCGGCTTCAGAAGGCAGACGGAATTTAGGCATTGGCGCCATACCGTTATCTGCATTCGCCTGGTTCTTGTGCTTGGTACGCCAGTCGCTGAAGTACTTTGCTGCAAACCAGTCCACCCCAACTACCGGGTATTCGTCAAAGGCCGGATGAGAGAAATAATACTCCATCAGCGGGTCGCCCATGTGGTAAGTAAAGTCACGTACCCACACGGTGGTGTCCGGATACAATTGCGTCATCACAAAATCTTCGCCCAGTACATCAAGGGAATCATTCACCATGACTTCGATAAACTGACGGTATTCGTTGTTCGTGATTTCAGTCTCATCCATATAGAAGCCGCCTATCGTCACCTGCTTGTTCAGGTTGGCCATAGTCGCTG
>NZ_JSYF01000495.1:0-763 GCF_054824225.1 Pontibacter sp. HJ8 | reverse complement strand
TTTCCTTACCGGCAGCCTTTGCCAGTCAGGGTATAGGTATGGTTATCCTGTGTTTGATAGTCCAGTTGGAAGGTGGCTTTGAGCACCTGTAATACAATATCGAGGTCCGTGTCCTGGAAGCTGGCAGTGAAGCGGCAGCTGGCCAGGTCAGCGTTTTGCAATTGGAACTTTATGCCATAGTACCGCTCCAGGTCCTGGAGTACCTGGTCCATAGGTGCAGCATTGAAAACCAGGCTACCCGATTTCCAGGCCCACGCGTTGCCACCCTGAACAGGATGCTCGGCTATACCTTTGGTTTGTCCATCCAGTGTGGCGGTATAACCGGCCGTCACTTGTTTTTCAGATTCCCGATCAGCGGAAGCGAAGATTGCCTTCCCCGAAGCCACGGCTAATTCTACATGTTCTTCCGGAGTATAGGCTCTTAAATTAAAGGACGTGCCAAGTGCAGTAGTTTGTGTTCCTTCCGTCTGAACAATAAAGGGCCGTTGCGGATCCGGGGTTACTTCAAAAAATGCTTCTCCCTCCAGCCTGACCTCGCGTTCCTCTTCATCAAAGTCCGGGTCATAGCCCAGCTTGCTGCCTTTGTTCAGCCATACCTTGCTGCTGTCCGGCAAAACCACCGACGTGGTGCGGTCGCCGGATGCTACTACCTGCAGGCCAAAGTAGGGGAAAAAGAAATGTTGGATCAGCCAGGCTATACCTGTGAGAAGCACAAGGGCAGCCGCTACAGCCACTAATTTACGATACATGAGAATACTTTAAT
>NZ_JSYF01000494.1:0-20800 GCF_054824225.1 Pontibacter sp. HJ8 | reverse complement strand
ACTAAGCGCATACCTTAAATAGCTGCAGATCAACAGGCTGCAGGCATCCTAAATCTATCCTTACTCTATATTTTTTACAGAAAGTATGATATAACTAAACTTTTAGTTTGTAAACTAAGTATTTAGTTATATATTCATCCCATCCAGCACACATCGCCTATGAAAGAGCTCACCAAAGCCGAAGAAGAGATTATGCAGATCCTCTGGAAAATCGACCAGGGATTTGTAAAAGACATCATCGAACAGATGCCGGAGCCAAAACCGGCTTACAATACTGTTTCCACCATCGTGCGCATACTCGAAAAAAAAGGCTTTGTCTGGTATAATGCCTTCGGCAAGTCGCATGAGTACTTTCCGCTGGTGGCTGAGGACAAATACAAAAGCTTCTTTCTGAAAAACTTTATGAGCGGCTACTTCGGCGGCTCTTTTGAGAAACTCGTCTCGTTCTTTGCCAAGGACAACAACCTCGACGTAAAGGAGCTCGACCAACTGATGCGCCATGTAAAAAATGACTTAAACGAGGAGGACCAGCCCGATGGAGACAATCGTTAACTACCTCATCCAGTCAGGCCTTAGCCTGCTCCTGTTCTACCTGTTCTACCGCCTGGTGCTGCGCAACCAGCCAAGCCTGCGCTACAACCGGCTGTTTCTACTGCTGGCTCCTGCCGTCGCCCTGGCTACTCCCCTGCTCCGTATACCTTTGCCCTTTGTAGCAGGCCTTCGGGTTGCTCCAGCCCTGCCAACCATTCAACTTCCGGAAGTCGTAGTAGTAGGTTACTACGAAGTAGAAAAAACAGCTCTCGAATCCTTATCACTCGGGTCGGTACTGCTGGCACTCTATACGCTGGTGGGGCTGGTGCTCCTGAGTAGGCTCGTGTGGCAGCTGGTGCGGATCCAAAGACTGGCAGCAGCAGCGTCTCCTCTGGCATCACCTGACGCGCAGGCCGTTATCCTGCAAACTGAAGCCAGCTCCCCAACCTTTGCCTTCCTCCACTATGTGTTCCTCAGCAAGCAAACTTACCTGTCTGAGAAAGAACAGCGGCAGGTGCTGGCCCACGAACTGGCCCATGTGCGCCTGCGCCATACCTATGACATCCTTTATTATGAAATCCTGACAACCGTACTCTGGTTCAACCCGCTGGTGTGGCTGCTCAAAGAAGAGCTGCGCGACGTGCACGAATACCAGGCCGATGCCGAGGTGCTGACCGAGTACCAGCCGCAGGAGTACAGCTCGTTGCTCGCCAAAGAGGTCCTGTATCAGACAGGTATACCGGTGGGCAGTTATTTTCAGAAACCGCAGGTATTCCGGCGCCTGCACATGCTGCAGCAGCATGGCCGCAAAGGCAGCCTGCTGCGCGCATTGCTGGTGCTCCCGCTCCTGCTCGCCCTGCTGGTTACCTTCTCTGCCAACTCCGTGGGTGCTGGTATGGCCGCGCCCTTTTCCGAAGCACCTGCTTTGAATGAGATACTGGTTACATCTCCTGCCAAAAAGGCCGCTGCGCCGGTAGCGGATGAAAAACCAGGTATAGCCCAGGTAATTCCGGACGAGGCTGTGCCTACTGGCAGCGAAGCCATACCTGAAAAACCGGCATTTACCCAACGGGCAGAAAAAATCGTTGCTAAAACTGACACTGAAAACCCAGCGGCTATACCTGCTCCACCTGAGCCAAGCACTACTGAAAGACAGAAGCCCTATACCTATGTAGAGCAGATGCCCCAGTTTAAAGGAGGCGATGGAGCAATGCTTCAGTTCCTGGGCCGCAACATCCGCTACCCGAAAGCGGCTCAGGATGCCGGCGTGGAAGGGCTTGTGGTGCTCGGCTTCGTGGTAGAGACGGACGGCAGTTTACATGATATCACGGTTATTAAAAGCCTGGGTAACGGCATAGACCAGGAAGCCATGCGCGTGGTTGGTGAGATGAATGGCCAGTGGGACACCGGCCGGCAGAATGGAAAACCGGTACCCGTGAAGTATACCTTGCCGATTCGGTTTGCCATGAAATAACAACACCCTTATGCTTTTATTTCCCTGATTTATCCAGCTCAAAAGCTGGAACGGGACTTCTATTGCCTTTCCATACCTAAACTATAAAAACTTACATCTCATGAAAAACTCAAACACCTTAAAAACTGCGCTGGCTGCATCGTTGCTGGCTCTTGCCTTAGCCGCTGCACCGCTTAGCCCGGCTTCGGCCCAAGCTTCCAAGGCAGCAGAAAAGCCCTATACCTATGTAGAGCAGATGCCCCAGTTCAAAGGAGGCGATGGAGAAATGCTCAAATTCCTGGGCAGTAACATTCAGTATCCCAAGGATGCCCGGGACAATGGACTGGAGGGATTGGCCGTGCTGCAATTCACGGTAGAAACGGACGGTACAATCAGCGATATCTCTCCGCTTAAAAAGCTTGGGCGTGGCACCGACGAAGAAGCCATGCGTGTCATAAAGCTCACGAGCGGTCACTGGACAGCAGGCCAGCAAAATGGCAAAGCCGTGCGTGTGCACTATACCTTGCCGATCCGGTTTGCCCTGACAGAAGCTGACAGAGATGCCGTTTCGGATAAAGCCAACCGCATGCCGCGGTTCATAGGCGGCCAGGAGGCCATGCTGCAAACCATGGGTTCTTACCTGGTTTTGCCCGCTGAGGCCAAACAGGAAAACCTGAATGCCCGTGTGGTCGTGAAATTTTATGTGGATAAGGATGGCACTGTGTCCAACGTCCGGCTGGAAGGAACGAAACTGAAAAAGACTGTTGGTCCCGGCTCCGACCTGGATTATATGGATGCCTCTACTTTCCAGCTCCAGAACAAGGCGATCGTTGCCAAACTCTCGGAAGCGGCACTATCGGCTGTAAAAGCGACTTCGGGCAAATGGGAGCCCGCCACCAAAACCGGGGAGCCAACGGGTGCCGAGCTGGTGATGCCGGTACAGTTCCTGGGTGCAGAAGCAGCGAAAAATGAGAAGCCCCTCCAGGCTCCTTCCATGACCAAGTATACCAAGGACCATTACGACTACGATGAAGTGGATACAAAACCTGCATTCAAGGAAGGCTCATTTGAAAAGTTTCTGGCGAAGAACCTGCGCTACCCGGCCGAGGTCACTTTCGAGGGCACGCTGGATGTGCATCTGGTTATAAAGGAAGACGGAAAAATCTTTAGCATGACGCCAGTGATGGCCGATAAAAGTATAAAAGACATGGTAGCCAACGCCTTAAAATTAACCCAGGACAAGTGGACGCCCGGTAAGGTAGACGGCCGCCCGGTAACGGTTACCCGAAAACTCACCATCCTGTTTGTGACGAATGACGGCACCAAGAAGCCTGCCGACCCGGACGCGAAAAAAGCGGATGTGGTGATCACCAGGTATAAATAAAGTAGGTGCAGCTTAGCGAGTAGGTTTATCTAAAAAGAAATAGATGAAAAGACCCTTCTATCTTCTCCTTGCCTTGTCTTTTTTGCTGGTGATGAACACGTCCGGGCAAAGTAAAGCCATGACCTTTGAAGAAGCAGAAAAACAAGGTATACCGTTCCAGCACCTGGACAGCCTCTACAAAAGTGCAGTTCATGATAACACTGCTCTGGCTGTGTTCAAGTCTTCTGAAGAACAGGCGCAGGTAATGCAGGCTTATACTAAGCTCCTGCAGGATCTGGGAAGTTTCCTTAAAGCGCATAACTTCAGTTGGGAGCAGCAGACCAGAGGTTTTAACAGAATATACTTCAAGCCGGATGGCAGCATCGACTATTTCTTATTCAACTTCCCGCCAGGTCAGGTAGCTCCAGAGAAAGAAAAAGAGTTTTGTCGGCTGTTAGGCTTATTTATCCAGGATTACAGATTGACTCTGGCTGCACCCGAAAGGTTTGCACAATGCAGTCCTGTACGGTACTCGGACATCTGACAAACAAAAATCACTTCATAAAAAGAGCGCGGCTATACCTAATCGGTACAGCCGCGCTCTTTTAGTTTTGGTAATCGCTATACCTTACAGATCCCACTCATTCAGCGTAGCCATGGCATGGTAGGCCGTCATATCGAACTGGCAGGGTACCACTGATACATAGTTGTTGACCAGCGCCCACTCGTCGGTGTCCTCTCCTTTGTCGTGGTTCACAAAGCTGCCCGTCATCCAGAAGTAGTGGCGGTTGCGCGGGTCGAGGCGCTCATCAAACTCCTCCTGCCATTTGGCATGGGCCTGGCGGCATACCTTCACGCCTTTGATCGGCTCTTCGCTCTTTTTGGGTAGGTTCACGTTAAGCGCCGTATTTTCCGGAATACCATGCTCCAGCGCCTGGCGGATGATCAGCTCCACAAACTCCTCGGTATGCGAAAAATCAGCTTCATGCCCGTAATCGCAGAGCGAAAAGCCGATGGCCGGAAGTCCCTCGATGGCCGCCTCGATAGCCGCCGACATCGTACCGGAATACAGCACACTGATGCTCGAGTTGGAACCGTGGTTGATACCGCTCACCACCAAATCCGGTGTACGTTCTTTGAGCACATGAAATTTGGCCAGTTTCACACAGTCGGCCGGGGTACCCGAGCACTCGTATGCTTCCACATCCCAATCCTGGAAAGCGGTAGACCGGTCCAGCCGCAGGGTGTTGCCGATGGTGATGGCATGTCCCATTCCTGACTGCGGCCCGTCGGGCGCTACCACGACTACCTCTCCTATTGATTTTGCCACTTTCACCAGCATCCGGATACCCGGTGCTGTTATACCGTCGTCGTTAGAAACTAGGATTAAGGGTCTAGACATTTTAATATTTTAAGTTGATGTATAACGAATTAAACGAATTGTGATTTTATGCTAAGATACTACAACCTGCACCTCTACAACAAGGTTTATTTATAATTAATGATTCCTTAAAGAGAACCCATGCTGAAGAACTTACTATACGCTATACTGCTGGGAGTAGGCATGGCAGCATGCCTCGACGACCGTAATGAGACCGCAAACGAAGCGACTGCAACCGATGCTATACCTGACGTTACGGAAGAACTCACTGCCCCGGCTCCCGATCCTGCTGATTTTGTGATTGCAAAAGGCCGGGTAGGCAACGTGCAGTTAGGTATGCCGGTGGAGGACATGCGCCTGCAGGAGCCGCAAGGACAAACCCTGGTCGATACCACCCTGCTGCTGGAAGGCCAGGCCTCTACGGCATACGTGATCAAGAGCAGCGATAGCCCCAAAGGAATCGTGATCGAACAGCTGTGTGAACCTGTTTGCCAGGTATGGCGCATCCATGTCCGCGACCAGGATTACCGGACAGCCGAAGGGATAGGCATCGGGTCAAAGTACGGGGAGGTCCGGCAACATTATCCGATCAAATCTGTCAGCCAGGGCGAAGCGGGATTGGTAGCTATTTCCGAAAAGGCAGGCCTTTCCTTTATTTTAGACACAAGCCAACTAAGCAAAGTACAATTACACGCCCTGATTACGGATGAGATTCCGGCAAATACACAAGTAAAAGGCATTTTAGTATATTAGCCTTTTGTAATGTATGTAGAAATACGTATTATTGCTCTCATGGCTATACTCCGCACACGTTACAGCTACAGAAACACAGGACTGCTGGTTCTCCGGATCGGCATAGGCATTATGTTTGTACTTCATGGCTGGCCTAAACTCATAGGCGGACCGGAGAAGTGGACACAGCTTGGCAGCAACATGGAATTGCTGGGGATCGATTTTTTCCCTGTATTCTGGGGTTTTATGGCCGCCTTTGCCGAAGCTGTCGGAGGCGCCTTACTGGCGTTGGGCCTGTTCTTCCGCCCGGTATGCGTACTTCTACTGATCACCATGCTGGTAGCCGCTATACGCCACATGGCCGCAGGAGATGGTTTCGGCGGGTATTCCCACGCGCTGGAAGCTGCGATCCTGTTCCTGGCCCTCTGCTTCATCGGCCCCGGCAGGTATAGCCTCGACAAGCAAATCTTCCCCACCAATAAAAACAGGGCCACGTTTCAGGTATAGTGCAGGATTTTTACCTGGAAATGGTTAACATTGCTTTCCATTTCCATCTGTAAACTGATTCATGTTAACCACCTTACTTTTGGCTGCCATCCTGGCCACCGGCACACCGGGTAAAGCAGATCTCAAAACACCTTACGAAAAAGGAAACGGCAACCAGACCGCTACCTACCAGGAAGCCATCGACTGGTACCGTAAGCTCGACGCGGCGTACGACGAAGTGAAAATGGTGCCTTACGGGTATACCGATTCCGGCCGCCTGCTGCACCTGGTCCTTGTTTCCACCGAAAAGGATTTTGACCCGGCTTCTGTCAAGCAGAAAGACAAGCGCGTGCTGCTCATCCAGAACGGCATACACCCCGGCGAACCCGAGGGGATTGACGCCACCATGCTGCTGCTCCGCGACTACCTGCAGGACAAAAACAAGCGCAAGCAACTCGACAACGTGGTGCTGGCCGTTATTCCGGTATACAACATTGGCGGTGCGCTGAACCGCAACAGCCATACCCGCACCAACCAGGAAGGCCCGGAGAGCTACGGCTTCCGGGGCAACGCCCGCAACCTCGACCTGAACCGCGATTACCTCAAGACCGATTCCAAAAACGCCCAGGCCTTCCACCTCATCTTCCGCGACTGGGACCCGGACGTGTTCATGGACAACCATACCTCCAACGGCGCCGACTACCAGCACGTGATGACGCTGATCGCCACGCAGCACAACAAACTCAACTCCACGCTGGCCACTTACCTGCAGGGAAAAATGCTGCCTGCGCTGTATGCAGGCATGAAGAAAGACAAATTCCCGATGGTGCCCTACATGAACACCATTGACGAGACGCCCGACAAGGGCATCATTGGGTTTATGGAGTCGCCGCGCTATGCCACCGGGTATACGGCCCTCTACAATACCATCGGTTTTGTGCCCGAGACACACATGCTCAAGCCCTTCGACCAGCGCGTGAAAGCCACTTACCAGCTCATGGAAAACATGATCGAAACGGTGAGCCGCGATGCCAAGGAGATTGGGGCATTAAGAGCGAAGGCAAAGCAGGAAACACTGGCGCAGAAGACCTTCCCGCTGGACTGGAAACTGGACACGACCAAAGTGGAGCAGATCCCATTCCTGGGCTATGCCGCTAAATATAAGCCAAGCGAGGTGAGCGGGCTGGAGCGCCTCTACTACGACCGCAAAGCGCCTTACTCCAAAAACATCAATTACTACAACACCTTCGCTCCTACCGTGACGGTAGAGAAGCCGGTAGCCTACATCATACCGCAGGCCTGGCGCGAGGTGATCGACCGGCTCAAGCTCAACAAAGTGGCAATGCGCCAGCTCAAGCGGGATACCACCCTCACCCTCGACACCTATTACATCACCGATTACAAAACAGGGCAGCGAGCCTACGAAGGCCACTACCTGCACACCGGTACGCAGGTGGAGACGCGCACCATGCCGCGCCAGTTCCTCAAAGGCGACTACGTGGTATACCTGAACCAGGAGGCCAATCGTTTTTTGGCAGAGGCACTGGAGCCGCAGGCAGTAGATTCTTACTTTAACTGGAATTTCTTTGACAGCATCCTCATGCAGAAAGAATACTTCTCCAGCTATGTTTTCGAAGACCTGGCAGCCGATATCCTGAAGCAGAAACCTGAGCTGCGCAAGCAACTCGAAGCGCGCAAGAAGCAGGACCCGGAATTTGCCAAGAACGCCCGCGCCCAGCTGGACTTCGTATACCGCAACTCGCCGCACTACGAGCCTACTCACAACATGTACCCGGTCGGAAGGCTGATGCAGGATGTGAAACTACCTTTGTAAATACCTTGTAAAGCAACCAAAAGAGCCACCCGCAAAGGTGGCTCTTTTGGTTACACGGGGTATGGCCTACACATCTACCGAATCGTACACGATCACTTTAGACCAGAGGTGCGAATAATTCTTTACAAACTTTAAATGGACCGGATGCTCTTGGTAGATGTTCTGATCCTTGAGATTATCGAAGAGCAACAGCCACGAGATCGCATAGCTGCTGTCGATCACATCCCGGTTTGTGCCGGCAGGCACGCCTATGTGCGCCATCCGAATTTCTTTGATGCTCTTCAGCGTGTTGAGGCCTTCCACCAGCTTCTTTTTGTCTTCCGCAGAGTGCGGGTTGTTCAGCCAGAAATATACATGATGCACGAACATCTTCTTTTGTTTCTTCTTACTTTGGTTCAGCAAAGGTAGGAAGCCCGCGAAGCCGGCAAAAGACAGGAAAACACTACTTCCCACAAACGTTCTTCTGGATAATTTTTTCATATGATAGGTTCTTATTTTAGCTGAATAACCGGCATCTAAAGTATGCCAACACTACCAGGTTTCTGTGCGCTGGGCCTTCAGGGAGTTTAAGTTAGCTATTTATCCTGGATTTTTGATGAGGCGCCTCTTGCTGTTCAGTTTATTTTGGCAATGGAGAGTTTGCAACTACGGGAAGAAAGATGTTGATTCCTGCAATTGGTTTACTGTACAATTGCAGGAATCAAAAATTTATGAGAGGAAGAACCAAGTGATAAATATATATTTGCTCCTACTTTTACGCACTTTCACGCGTACAGCTATACACTCCAATTTTTAAATAACCTATGATCAAGACATCTTACCTGCTTCCTTTGCTGGGATTGGCCTTCCTGAGCCTGGAAAGCTGCACCAGCTCGGGTTCCGGTAACACTTCCACCGATAGCAACGCGAACACAGTTGCCGAAGCCTCTGTTAAAGAACAAGCCCTGACAGAAGCCCAGCTTGATAAAGCCCGCACCAACTACACCAGCTACTGCTCCGGCTGCCACGGAGAGCAGATGCAGGCTTTCACGGACCGCAAATGGAAACATGGCAATTCCGCCGAAAACCTGTTTGCCGCCATCAAGCACGGCTACGCGGACGAGGGCATGCCCGCTTTCGATAAGACCTTTTCCGATGAAGAGATCACCGGACTGGTGGCGTACATCAAGGAAGGAATACAGAATGTGCAGCAGTATGACTTCAGCAAAGACCAGACTACCACTGCTGTCTATCCCTCTGAGGCGCTCAACTTTACACTCGACACCGTGGCGACAGGTATGCAAGTGCCCTGGGGCATGGCCTTTCTGCCAAACGGGGACATGCTGATAACGGATCGCAACGGGGCATTTTACCGCCTCCCCAAAAACAGCAGACAATTGCAGAAAATAACGGGCGCCCCTGAAGTGCTGGCCCAGGGCCAGGGCGGTCTGCTGGACGTGGAAGTGCACCCCAATTTTGCTAAAAACAACTGGGTATACCTTTCCTATTCTGCTTTGAAAACCGAGGATGGCAACACCCTCTCCACCACAGCGGTCATGCGCGCCAAACTGGATGGCACCCAACTGAGTGAGCAGAAAGTAATTTTTGAGGCGCAACCCTGGTCCAAAACCCGTCACCACTACGGCTCCCGCCTGGAATTTGACCGCCAGGGTTTCCTATACCTGACCGTTGGAGATCGGGGCAACCACGATGAAAACCCGCAGAGCCTGGAGCGTGCTCCCGGCAAGGTGCACCGCATCAAAGACGATGGCAGCATACCTGCCGACAATCCTTTTGCGAACCAGAAAGGCGCAGTAGCTTCTACCTATACCTATGGGAACCGCAACATTCAGGGTATGGTGATCCATCCTGAAACGGGTGCCATCTGGACGAATGAGCATGGCCCGAGAGGTGGCGACGAAGTGAATATCGCCGAGAAAGGCAAGAATTATGGTTGGCCTGTGATCTCCTATGGCATCAACTACAACGGCACCGTGCTGACAGAGCTTACCAAAAAAGAAGGTATGGAGCAGCCACTGTGGTATTGGGTACCGTCGATCGGGCCTTCCGGTATGGCCTTCGTGACCGGTGAGCGCTACAAAGGCTGGGAAGGAAGCCTGTTAGTAGGCTCGCTGCGCTTCCAGTTCCTGAGCAAGCTGAAGATGAATGGCAACAAGATCGTGAGCGAGGAGAAGCTCCTGAAGAACATCGGTCGTGTACGAGATGTGCGTATGGCGCCGGATGGGTATATTTATATAGCAGTGGAAAGTCCTGGGACTATTTACAGATTGATCCCTGTTGAATAATACATCTTTTTGCTGATGCGCGCTTGCAGCTCGTACACTCAGTTGGGTTTATCAGACTCCAACCTGGCGTTGTTGCATAGCTTCGCCTGCCGGCGGGGCCTCACTTTTTCTCCTTGATGAGAATCGAGGGCCCCTACCCCCACTCGCTGACCGCTCGAACAGTGGAGCGCCGTTATATGCACCCTGTAGCTTCAGTTATAAGTATGTCTTGCTATACCTGCCGGCTATACCTGCCGGCTATACCTGTCAGCTACAAATACTCGTGCCGGAATTCTCCCCTTGAGGGGAGTTAGATGGGTGTCAAATCAGTGGCTATGAAACTAGAAGTGTAAAACAGGAAAAGCAGGCTCCCCTCCTTGGTTAAGGAGGGGCAGGGGTGGTTGGAACCGGAGATGCAAGGAATTTTTGTCCAGACACTCGCAGGAGCTGCGCACACTGCGAGGTCTCAACACGCTATACCTAAACCTATACCCGTGCTCGATTCGGACAGGTCGCGACCTGTCCCTACATTATCCTGAAAATCCTGATTCAGACATTCTCCTCCAGAAAAACAAAAGGTCAGGCGCCGCAGTTGGCGCCTGACCTTTTTACTTATACCTGCTATACCTGTCTAGCTTCCCACATTGGCGCGGAACACGCGCAGGAAGTTTTCGCCTAGTATCTTTTTGATGTCCGCTTCGCTATACCCTCTGGCCAGCAGTTCCTTTGTGACCAATGGCATGTCGGCTACGCTGTCGAGTTGTTGCGGCGTGGAGGTGATGCCGTCAAAATCGGAGCCTAGCCCGACATGGTCTACCCCTACCAGCTTTACAATGTGGTCCAGGTGGTCTAGCAGAAGGGAAAGCGGCGGGCGCAGGGTAGCCGCCTCTTCCGGATAATTTGCCGACGCCCAATCATAGATTTCGATAGAGTTTTTGTTCAGTTGCTGCAGTGAGTCAACCTCCGTCTTGTGGCTGGCGATGAACCCGTTCATCCGCTTGTCATACCCAGGGTCCAGAAAGCCGGAGAAGAAGTTGAGGTGAATTACGCCGCCATTCTTGGCAATAGCCTTTATCTGATCGTCTTTCAGGTTACGGAAGTGCGGGTTGAAACTGTGCACGCAGCTGTGTGATACAAGCACCGGCTTGGTAGTAACCGCCAGCGCATCCCAAAAAGTTTGCTCGCCTACGTGGCTCAGATCGACCATCATCCCCAAGGCATTCATGCGCTTGACGACCTTCTTTCCAAACCTATTCAGCCCTCTTTTGGATTTGGGCATTTTATCTCCGGCTTCATCCATGGCAGAACTGGCCCAGGAAGTAGAGTTGTTCCAGGTAAGCGTCATGTAACTGGTACCACGCTTGTGCAACTCTTCCAGGTACTTGAGGTTGTCCTCGATCATGTGGCCTCCTTCGACCCCGATCATGGCAGCCATTTTGTTCTGCTGCACTGCCTGCATCACGTCTTCCGGCGTTTTGGCCATCATCATTTTATCCGGGTTGCGCGCCGCAATGGCGTAGAGCGAGTCAATCTGGAGGTTGGCGAAGTTAAAACCCTTCCCCTTGCCATAGGTACCATCGCTCCAGACCGAGAAGATCTGCACATCGACTCCACCTTCCTTGAAGCGAGCCAGATCTGAGTGGGTTTTGCCCCGGAGATCATCTTCCAGCCGCAGGCCCTCCAGCACCGAAATGAGCACGTCGTTGTGGGTGTCGACTACAATGGCCTTTTCATGGAGTGCTTTGTAGTCCTGTGCCGTAGCAGTCAGGCTGCAAAATAGCAACGCGGCTACTGCCAGGCTCCTGCCACCTATTTCCTTCAATTTCATAGATCTTCGCTTATTCTTCCTGCCCTGGTTGTTTCAAATTGCTATTCGAGCAGCATAGGGCAGCTGAAATATAGCCAAAAGCATTCACTTTACCTACCTCCCGAAGCGCTGCCCGGTCAGGCGGAAAGCAGTTTGCATACGAAGGAGTTGCTGCTGTCAGTTTTTTACAGGCGAGAGCACATAACAGCCAATCTTATCCGGATGGTCCTGTATCAGATCTGTCTTTTTCTGGTGGCGCAGCATCCAGAGGATGAGCAGGTCGCCGGCAGCGGCCATAGAGAAAAACAATCCAAACAGGAAAAGCAGGAAATGGCCGGTCACCATACCTGCCAGCGCCGGCAGCAATCCCATCACCAGTCCAGGCATCATGCCACCGATCACATAGTGTTTGAGGGGCAGCACCTCTTTGCAGTGGCAATACGGGGTCAGCATTTTCCAGTGCACGCCGTATTTAATAGAGCGAAGGCCGTTTTTACAGAAAAGAGCCCACGTGAAGCCATGCAACATTTCGTGCACCACGGCACCCAAGACAAACACAGCCAGCATAATAAAGGTCGAGAAGTAGAGCAATGTTTTATGCACCTCCACCAGCCCCCGGATACTGTCCATCGTAAACTGCTCCGGCCACATCAGGATGTAGGCTGGTATATAGAGCAGCAGGATAGGCAGCATAAATGCCAGTGCATAGACATTGGCCTCCCCGGCTGTCATGCTGAGTTCTTTCTGATCGTATTTCATTCCGTGCTGGATCATGCGCTATACCTGTAGGGTACCTGCCTGCGTACCTATACTTCCCAAAAGATACCATTTATTTTTATGCTCCGGAAAATCACACTGCTTGCCTAAGCTGCTTTCCAGAAGGCTTATTATATCAGAAAAAGGGTATATTTGTTGAAGCCGCTGTTGCAGTGGCCCCGTGAGCGAACAAGCAAAGGTATGGCGACAGTATTATACATTGACAAACTTTCGAAGAAGTACGGTAGCCTGCAGGCGCTGGACCAACTGACCCTGCAGGTGGAAGCTGGCAGCATTTATGGCCTGCTGGGACCGAACGGCAGCGGAAAAACCACCACGCTGGGTATGGTGCTGGACGTGATCCGGCCAAGTGGCGGCAACTTTCTGTGGTTTGGCAAGCCGATCAGCAAAGAAAGCAAGCAGCGGGTGGGCGCGCTACTGGAGACGCCAAACTTCTACCCTTACCTCACCGCCCGGCGCAACCTGCAGGTGATCGCAGACATCAAGAACGCCAATCCGGACAACATCAACAAAATGCTGGACATGGTGGGCCTGGGTACCCGCAGCCATACGACCTTCAATGGCTTTTCGCTGGGGATGAAGCAGCGCCTGGCACTGGCCGCCGCCATGCTCAACGACCCGGAGGTGCTGGTGCTGGATGAACCTACCAATGGCCTTGACCCGCAAGGTATAGCCGAGGTGCGTGACCTGATCCTCCGCATAGCCTCGCATGGCAAAACGATCGTGCTGGCCAGCCACCTGCTCGATGAAGTGGAAAAGGTATGCACGCATGTAGCGGTGCTGCAGGCCGGCAAACTAAAAGCCAACGGCCCGGTAAGCAATATCCTTTCTGCCCACGACCAGCTCCTTATCAGCGCCGACGAGCGGGCACCGGTACTGCAACTGCTCGAGCGCCTGCCCTACATCGTACAGTTTGGGCAGGACAAGGATATCATTACGCTGACGCTGGCAGAAGGCTATACCAGCACCGACCTCAACCGCGATATGTTTGCGCAAGGCGTTGTGCTCTCGCAACTGCTGGTGCGCCGCAAAAGCCTGGAGGCGCAGTTCCTGGAAATTATCAAAAAAGACGCTTAACATGAACCTGCTACGAACCGAATTCCGGAAAATATTCCCTTACCGCACTTTCTGGGTCATCCTGGCGATCTATGTGCTGCTGCTTGCACTGCTGGTCTACGTGAGTCGCAGCGTGATGGTCAGCGGCCAGTCTGTCGGGCCCTCCATGTACCAGTTCCCGGGACTATGGGTGCGTTTTACATATATCGCTTATTTCTTTAACCTGCTGCTGGGCATCCTGATCATTGTGCTGGTAACGGATGAATACAATTTCCGAACCTTGCGGCAGCAGGTGATCGACGGGCTTTCGCGGGCAGAGCTTGTGCTCTCAAAATTTTATATGATACTGGCCCTGGCCGTTTTCAGCACAGTTTTCCTGCTTGTGCTGGGCCTCATCTTCGGGCTGCTTTACAGCAACGACACCAAGCTCAGTGCCATGCTGGGTCAGATCGATCACCTTTCTTATTTCTTTGTGCAGGCGGTAGGGTATATGGTGCTGGCCATGTTCTTTGCTTTCCTGATCCGTAAAAGCGGGCTGGCCATCATTGCTTTCCTGGCCTGGTCCAAGATCGTGGAGCCGGTTATCCATTACCAGCTCGATGACAGTATAGATAAATACCTGCCGATGAAGGTATTTGGCAGCCTCACCCCCATGCCGGGGCAGGAGGTGCTGGACCAGTTCACTGCGCCAACCGAGCTGCTCTCACCCGCCTGGGCTACCCTCCCTGCACTGCTGTACATCGGTTTGCTGCTGCTCCTGTCCTACCTGCTGCTTCGGTTCCGTGATCTGTAATTTAGGTTGAGGAAGGTATAGCATGAAGCCATGCTGCCTTAAAGTGTATTGAAGTAATTAACGATCATCACCAATTCGTGGGGCTTGTTGAAATCGAGCTCGTTGGAACGGACAAATTGCTTTACTGTATTGGCTTTCTTTCCGAAAAGGCGTAACAGATCTCTCCTGATATTGCGTAGTGCCACGATTTCCCCATCCGGCAGCAAGGCATAGTAGGATTCTTTTACTTCTTCCGAAGTGTCATACCACTGCGGATCACTTTCATCGACATAGTTCCCATTCCCCATATCACTTTTGCGTACACCTGCCTGGCGTTTTATCAGGCTGATCGTGCCGTTATTGAGCTGCTCAAAAAAGACGGGCTTTTTAAAATCCGTATTCACTCTGCCCAGGTTCCAGAAGAGCGAACGAAAGATCTGCGGCCTGCCATTGTACTTATCCCTGACCACAAAATGGCTGACATTAACCGGCGAAAAAGAACTGATAGCCCCATCATTTGATTCTACCTGTACCACATCCTGTATCGGATGGTACATGACACTGCCAAACAAGCTATCTCCTGTCGCCAATACGATTTTGCCATAATGCCATTCCTCCGCCTCATACAATTCTCTTAACTGACCATAGACCTGCAAAGGCAAGTAGAAACTCAGCACCAGCGTAACCATCAAAACCAAATATCCTATGTCCAACTTCTTCATACCCATACTTTAAAATTCCTCCACATATACTTACATATTTAAGCCCACATTCTACTGTGTTACAAATAATTACCTGCTATTTATAACGGTTCAGAAAGCATTATGTGTATAGGCAAAATGTTAAAATTTATAAGTATTTTCCGGTTAAGGCACAAAAAAACGAGCCCGTACTTTTCAGTACAGGCTCGTTGTAAGATCTCAAACCTTGTATAGGCTTAGCGGATTGGTGAGCTTTTCAGTATTTCGTGTCCGAGTTTATCTCGTTTGGTGGCAAGGTATTTCTGGTTGTGTGCATTCGGAGCGATCTCGATCGGCACATTATCCACCACTTCCAATCCATAACCGATCAGTCCGGTACGTTTTTTCGGGTTGTTTGTGATAAGCCGCATTTTGCTCACCCCCAGATCGCGGAGGATCTGCGCGCCGACACCATAATCACGCTCATCCATCCCAAAGCCCAGTTCCAGGTTTGCCTCTACCGTGTCACGCCCCTGCTCCTGCAGTTTGTAGGCCTTCAATTTGTTGATAAGGCCTATGCCGCGGCCTTCCTGGTTCATGTATACGATAGCCCCTTTTCCTTCCCGCTCGATCATACGCATGGCCTCGTGCAGTTGCGGACCGCAGTCGCAACGGCACGAGCCGAAGATATCGCCCGTTACGCAGGAAGAGTGCACACGCACCAATACCGGTTCGCCTTCTTCCCAGCTGCCTTTTACCAGAGCCAGGTGTTTGGCGCCATTGCTGCGCTGTGTGAAAGCATACAGGTCAAAATCACCATAGTCGGTCGGCAGTTGCACCGCGATCTCACGCTCTATTAGGCTTTCCTTCTTGAGCCGGTACGCGATCAGGTCTTTGATAGAAACAAGCTTGAGGTTAAAGCGCTCGGCTACCTTTACCAGGTCCGGCAGGCGGGCCATCGTGCCGTCTTCGTTCATGATCTCAATCAGGACGCCGGCCGGGGCAAGCCCTGCCAGTTGCGCCAGGTCCACGGCCGCTTCGGTATGACCGGCGCGGCGCAGCACGCCTTCCTTCTTCGCCTTGAGCGGGAAGATGTGTCCTGGTTTGCCGAGTGAGTGTGGATCTGTGTTGGGATCGACCAGTGCCTGTATGGTTTTGGCACGGTCCGAGGCCGATATACCGGTGGTGCAGCCATGGCCGATCAGGTCAACTGATACGGTGAACGGAGTGGCATGCAGCGCCGTATTGCGGCCTACCATCAGTTCCAGCCCCAGCTCTTCGCAACGCTCCTCCGTGAGAGGGCAGCAGATGAGGCCACGGCCATGTGTTGCCATGAAATTGATGATCTCCGGTGTCACCATCTCGGCGGCACAGATGAAGTCACCTTCGTTTTCACGGTCATCATCATCCACCACGATGATGATCTTGCCCTGACGAATATCTTCGATAGCGGCTTCTATTGAATCAAAAGGCCTTAGCGCCTCCGTTGAATTAGTCTCCATAAGTTGCTCAGTATACCTGCCGGCTTTAGCAGCCAGAAGCAGGATGATAATCTATACTATGAAATGCGCTGCAAAGGTAAAAAGTTTATCCCGCAATGCCGTCTTATTTCATAACACAATCTGAGCAGCTTTGGTTGAACAACGGCCCTGCTACTTGTTCACCACGATCCCCAGCAAGTCGCAGATCTGGGTTTCGAAGGTTTTGAGGCTGCGGATGACCTGCAGTACGCGGTCCTGCTCGGCAGGATCAGTTACCAGGCGAAGCTTTTCCATTTCAACCTTCATGAGGACCTGCGCATTGCGCCACTTCAGTCGCAACACGGCTCTTTCGGCACCGTATGGCAGCAGGTCCGATTCGTGGGGTACAAAAATATGATGCGTTTCCCAGTTGTGGCTGAGTTCATAGGGGTCTGAGAGCAGGTTGGTGGCCTCTGTTCTTATTTCCTGGTCCGGGTAGTTAATAAAATCGTCTGCCGTCGGGATGCTGCCCTGGCTGAGTTTCTCCTTCACAACCTCCACGAGGCGGGCATAAAGGGGCGTACGGAACTCCACATCTTCGAGCTGCTCCAGCATGTACTGGCAGGTGTTCTGTCCTTCTACCAGTATGCGGTCCGGGTAGTTGAGCAGCATACGCACGATCTCGCGCTCATACCTTTTCAGCCCATCCGCCTCTGTTGCCGGTTTAGCTGTTGCCGCTGCCTCCTCTTCGTAATAAGCTGCTTCAGCTAAATCCTCCGGACTGCCGCCGGACCTGTGCTGCTGTTGCTGCTGGCGATCCTGCAGGTGCATTTTGTTGTACTCCGAGATCAGCAGCTGCTCGTCTATATCAAAAATAAGGCTGCAACTCCGGAAGAAAACCGTACGCTTGATCGGGTCCGGAATTTTGGAGATGGAAGTGACGATCTCTCGTATGGCATCGGCCTTCTTTACCGGATTGCCTTTCGACTCCTCGGCATACAGGCTGGTTTTGAAGGAAATAAAGTCTTGGGAGTACTCCTGTACGTAGGCTTTGAAAGCCTCGTCTCCTACCTTCTGTATGTAGGAATCCGGATCCTCGCCTGTTGGAAAGGTAACAACGTTGACGTTAAGCCCATTTTCCAGGATCAGGTCGATACCACGTAGGGAAGCTTTTATACCTGCCGCATCGCCGTCGTACAGAACTGTAATGTTTTGGGTATAGCGGGCAATCAGCTTGATCTGGCCTTCCGTGAGCGAGGTGCCCGAGGAGGCTACGACGTTTTCGATTCCGCCCTGGTGCAATGACAGCACATCCAGGTAGCCCTCCACCATGTAGCACATGTCCTGCATGCGGATAGCCTGCCGTGCCTGGTACATCCCATACAGCACGTTGCTTTTGTGGTAGATCTCTGACTCCGGCGAGTTAAGGTATTTCGGGCTCTTCTTGTCGTTGGATTTGAGGGTACGGGCACCAAAACCGATCACGCGCCCCGAAATGTTGTGTATCGGGAACATCACCCGCCCCCGGAAACGGTCGTACTTCTTGCCGTCTTCCTTGACGATGGTGAGCCCCGTAGACTCCAGGTACTTTTGCTCATACCCTGCCTTCAGGGCCGCGTCGGTGAGATCGGACCAGGCATCAACGCTGTAGCCCAGCTCAAACTTGCGGATGGTATTGCTGCTCAGCCCACGTTCTTTCAGGTAGGACTGCCCGATCGCTCCCTGTTCGTGATGATGAAGGACTTGCTGATAATGCTTGTTGGCAAAGTCAGAGACGATGTACAAACTGTCGCGCTCACTCTGTTCCCGGGCATACTCCGGTGTTGGCTGATCCTCGGGCACCGCGATGCCATACTTTTTGGCCAGGTACTTAAGCGCCTCCGGAAAGCTGGTTCCTTCCACATCCATGATAAACTGCACCGAGTTACCCGCTTTACCGCAACCAAAGCACTTGTAGATGCCTTTGGCCGGCGAAACAGAAAAGGACGGCGACTTTTCGTGGTGGAAAGGGCAGTTCGCCCACATGTTTTGCCCCTTTTTCTTGAGCGACACAAAGTCCCCCACCACCTCTACAATATCGGCCTGGGCTAAGATCTGGTCAACTGTTTCTTTTGGAATTAGGGACATGGGAAAACGCTTGAGGGATTACAAATATAACAGATGCAGGTATACCAGATGCAGGATTAGACGCAGGCATTGCCCAAATTTTTATTTCCATACCTACCAAGCCCAATGCAGGCGCAGTGACAGGCATAAAACTTTCTTACACTGCGGTAGAGGTACCTGAAGCTTGCCGGTTGTGTTTTCTCTTCGTCCCAATACGGGCTGCAAGCTCTGATTAATAAGCGTATCTCTTTAACTTGATCCTTTCACCTCCAGCTTTATGCAACTGGCGTACACAAAGCATGGGTATAGAATAATTTGTTCGTATCTTTGTAAGGCTTAACCGCTAGTCCCACTATTATTATGGCTATCACTAAAGAAGATATATTAAAAGCCCTCAGTTATGTAGAAGAGCCCGATCTTGGAAAAGACCTGGTGACGCTCAACATGATAGAGGATGTGCAGGTGGAGGGTAAGAACGTGAGTTTTACCGTTATCCTGACCACGCCGGCCTGCCCGCTGAAAGACCTCATCCGTAACGCCTGTATCCGGGCCATCCACACAATGGTGGATAAAGAAGCAGACGTTACCGTAAACATGACCTCCCGCGTTACCTCTGGTCGCGCTGGCAACACCGAAGTGCTCTCCGGAGTTAAAAACATCATCGCAGTAGCTTCCGGCAAAGGAGGCGTAGGCAAGTCTACCGTTACCAGTAACCTTGCGATCGCGCTGGCCCAGTCAGGAGCCCGGGTAGGGCTTATCGACGCAGACATTTATGGTCCGTCTATACCTACCATGTTTGGCGTAGAAGACCAGCGCCCAAGTATGGTACAGGGTGATCATGGCAAGAACTACATTATACCTGTCGAGAAGTACGGCGTTAAGTTGATGTCCATTGGCTTCCTGACCCCGCCTGACCACGCTGTGATCTGGAGAGGGCCGATGGCCAGCTCTGCACTGAAGCAGTTTATATCAGATGTTGAGTGGGGCGAACTGGATTACCTGCTTCTCGACCTACCGCCAGGCACTTCAGACATTCACCTGACCATGGTGCAGGTGCTGCCTGTAACCGGCGCCGTGATTGTGACAACTCCGCAGAAAGTAGCTATTGCCGATGCTCAGAAAGGTTTGCAGATGTTCCGCCAGCCGCAGATCAACGTGCCGGTACTGGGTGTGGTAGAGAACATGGCCTACTTTACGCCTGCCGAACTTCCTGAAAATAAGTATTATATTTTTGGGCAGGAAGGCGGCCAGAACCTGGCGAAGAAATTCGACGTGCCGGTTTTAGGCCAAGTGCCGCTGGTACAAAGTATACGCGAAAGCGGTGATGAAGGAACTCCGGTAGCATTACAGAACGATTCTCCGGCTTCCGGTGTTTTCAGAGAGTTGGCCCAGGCCGTTGCCCAACAGGTTTCTGTACGCAATGCCACCATGGGCAAAACGCAAATCGTAGAAATTAAAAACTAAGACAGATGGCAGCCACTAACGTTGACACCGATTTTTTACTTCGCATCGAAAATGCCCTCGACCAGATCAGGCCCTACCTGGAGGCTGACGGCGGCAATGTGAAAGTGCTCGAAGTAACCGATGACATGGTCCTGAAGCTGGAGTTGCTGGGTGCCTGTGGTTCCTGCCCCATGTCTACCATGACCCTGAAAGCAGGTGTAGAGCAGTCTGTGCTCAAAGCCGTACCTGAAATCAGATCAGTGGAAGCAGTAAATGTTGTTCCTATACCTTAACGGTATACCTCCTTATACCTCAAAAGCAGGTGCTGCGTAGTCGGTACCTGCTTTTTTGTTTTCGGGGTTGGCATTTCAGAAAGATGGCGCGAGGGTCCACCCTCGTTTCTCCTATAGTGAGGCCGCTGGCCTATTTTAAGAATTTATCAGTCAAAGATCCTCCTACAGCGCGTGTTCCTACTTAACCGTAAAGGATTTCCCTGTTCCCTTGCCCTTGAAGGCTACGATTAAGAGTGAGTTATGGCGGACTCTGGTCGCTTTCTTTGTATCAAGGAAGCCCTTGATCAAAAAATACCTCCCGGGAACAGGACAGTTTGATGCTTTTGAAGGATCCGCCTATACCTATACCTATACCTATACCT
>NZ_JSYF01000493.1:0-2994 GCF_054824225.1 Pontibacter sp. HJ8 | reverse complement strand
CTTTTCTACCAGCTTTCGCCAGGCTGTTTTCAATGATTCTTTTCACATCGTTGGCTCTTGCCAGAGACAGGTTACTGTTATTCAATTCATCACCGATGATGTCTGTATAACCATGGATGATCACCTTGCCACCCTGGGGTATTTTAGGCGTCACGATTTCGGTCAGGTATTTCTCGTAGGTGCTGATAGCCTTGGAGTCGTTGAACTCATAAAGCACACTGTAGCGCTGTCCTTCCTCGTCTTTTGCCGGGGTCCAGAGTACCATGTTCACTGTAGCTTCCATCTTCTCAACAGTGCCATCCTTTTTCGTACCCAGCATGGTAACCAGGTAAGTGCCTTTCGGGCGGTTTCCTAAAATGGATTTGCCTGGCATGCTGACACTCTCCTGTATAAATGGTCCGAAGTTCTGAACGTTACCTTTGTCATCTGTCAAATTCATAGACCAGGACGTGTAGGCCTTGTCTGAACCAACTGTGTTGAAGGTAACATAGCTGTCAAGCGGCGCTTCCTGTACGGCCGTGATCTCTACTGGTTTCAGGGCAGCTTCCGGGCCAGTCTGGAATTCCATCAGCAAGGCTGGTGACTTACTTTCAATTGACACACGTCGGTCGCCTTCGCGGAGCAGTTCCAGTTCTTTTGTGCCACCTGGTTGTTCAGAAGGCAGTTTAGGTTTGTTACGTCCTTCTAGGCTGATGCGTGAAGCTTCAATACCGAATGTGTTCACAAGGTAACTCTTCACCGTTTCAGCCATTACTTTAGCTTCCTGCGGGCCATTTTCAGACGAGCCAACCAAGGTTATTGTGGCTGCCGGATTCTTGCCCATACGATCACCGAGAATGTTGAGTACATTGTAGTAAACTGTCATTTCGCGTTCCGAACGGCCAGACAGTGTTTTCGGAGTGAACACTTCCAGTTGATCTTCTTTGAAGTCTTTCACCTGGTTTTTCTCTAACAGCACATAACGATCCGGAATGGCAGTAGAGCCCTGGTTGAAGAATACATAGTTACGAAGCGGGAATGTTTCTCTTACTCTTCGGTCTGCCGTGATATTGGTAGGGGAGTTAACAGAGAACTGCACATCGCTTACAGCTGTAGGCGTGTTCGCTTTTCCACGTCCGAATTTAATGGCAGCGCCTACGCGCAAGGTGTTTACTGTCCAGGTTTCGATGCTGCGTGGTGACTGGCCAAAGTAGGGTTGGTACGTCACAAAAGGAGAAAGTATGAACTGGCTGCGATTATCCTGTGAGTTAAGCGCAATGTCGTATCCGGCACCGATCTGCATGGAGAGCAGTGTTTGTTTTACATCACTCAGGTCACCATTAACAACAGGGTTCTTTTCCTGATCCGGGTAAGCCGGGTTGATTCCCAGTTCGTACCTAAACTCTTTTTTTACATTAAAAGCCAGTCTCGGGCCACCCATCAGGTAGAAACCTGATGCTTTAAAAGGAGCGAAGCGCAGGCTTGGCTCGACAGTGATATAGCTAAGCTTGGTGCTTAAGTCTACAGGGCAATCACAAGGCGTAATCTGTTGGTCGAATGTACCTCTGCGGCTATCGTAACCCGTTTGCAGCATAAGCCCCCATCTGGATTCCGGACGACGGTATTCTATCAGCGGAGATGCAAACAGGCCTACGCCATTTCCATTATGGAATGCTACTGGCGGCGATAATTGTGCGTTCAGCTTTTGCGTGGAACCTCTGTAGAAGTTAAAGTTGGCACCGCCTGCTGCACCAATCCACCAGGATGGTTTTGTGAACGGAGCATCCTGCGCCTGTATTGCCGACTGTGTTCCTGTAAGGATTAAAGTGCTAAGTACTATACTTTTGACCGTGAGCCTAGAGGCAGACCACGCTTTGCGCGATCTGGTATTGTTATTTTTGATGATCATTTTCGTGTTGATTAAGGCTTCTCGATGATGTTTGTGTTGGTCATGACAACCGCGCCATTCAAGGCAAGCATTCTACCGACTGCCGTGGCACCTGAATTCATGGTGATAGACGTGTAGGCCAGTACGTTTCCTTTGAAGGAAGTACCATCGCCGATTGTGGCAGAGCTTCCAACTTGCCAGAAGATGTTCTTAGCCTGTGCACCACCGGTCAGTATGATGTTACCGCCTGCACCACCCACAGTGGTAAAGTCAGAGGCTATCTGGAAAATCCAGACGGCATTCGGGTCGCCTTTTGCATCCAGCGTCAGGCTACCAGCCTGTACTAATAAAGTAGAAGTAGATTTGTAGATACCAGGTGCCAGTGTTTTGCCACCCTGGTCGCCTGCTACTGTGGCTGGTGCCGGAGCAGATGCGCCTTCAGCAAAAAGATACGCTTCCAGTAGATCCTTCTTTGCTTGTAACAACATGGCTGCTGTGCCCGGAGGTGTAATGTCATCGGATGCATAAATTGCGCCGTTCTCAACGATGGCTGGCGGGAAGCCGGTTACAGATGAGCGAACACCAGGTGTTATGCCTACATCCAGGTCACGGATCACACTAGGGCCTGCATTGTTACTGATTCCTACCCCTGCGAAGATGCCGAATCGTCCAGCTGACTTCAGATCAACTCCTATAGCTGGGGTACCTGGTTGAGTCGGTGTACCCGGCTGGCCATCGGCTGCCGTGGTGAAAGTCCACACATGGTTTCCAGCTAAAGCAACATCGTTTGCGCTTTTAGCAGCCGTTGTAATGGTAGCCGTGTAGGTTGTGTTAGCAATCAGGTTGTTGGCAGGTGTGAAAATTGCCGTCGAGCCATTGTAGCTTGTTACGCCAACAACCGTGGTAGTACCTGTTTTTAAAGTAAAGGACGTTGCAGTGATCGTTGCAGGATTCATTGTTTCGCTGAAACTGGCTTTGATCACTTTATTAAGTGCCACGCCTGAAGCCTGATGAGCCGGGTCTGTAGAAGTAACCGTGGGAACAGTATGGGCTAATGTAGTAAAGGTCCATACATAATTGCTCTCCAGCGGGTTGCCTTCTTTATTGAGGGCGCCGGTTGTAATGGT
>NZ_JSYF01000492.1:0-10193 GCF_054824225.1 Pontibacter sp. HJ8 | reverse complement strand
TAGCATTTATTGAGTCAGATTCAATCAAGTGGCCGTTCAAAATATACAAAGCACTACTGTCTACCTTTAAGGCTGGAAAAGTTTTCTCAATCCAGTTGTCTACATACTCTTTACTTAAACTCTGCCCCTTCAAGCAAGTAGTGCCTATCACACATAGTATAAGGATATGGAGCAAAGTCTTCATTTCTTTTTTTTAATTGTAGCTTTTTGCTAACTACCAGATAAATGTGAACATACGGTTATTGGTACTATATGTGGGGGAGTATACTGATTAAAACAGGACATTGCTCACCTGATATTTTAAACATCTAATATACAATAATTCTTCCTTTCTAAATCACAGCATTCAAGCGGTAAAACTAAAACCGCCAGCTCTTTTCAGAACCGGCGGTCTCAATATCAAAGCTATAGCTTCTTTTCAATAGTCATAAATAATTTCCTGGTTCGGGAGTTTACCAAAGTTATGGCAGCATCTTAGTTGTCTACCTCTGTCAAAACAGGCCGGGTGTCCTGCGGGTCCCGCTTCTCATACTTGATCTTGAAGGCAGACAGATCCGGTTTATGCTTGCGCTCCCGGCCCAGCTCGTGCTTGTAAATGATCTGCCCTACATTATAGAGGAAGGGGTAGCCGACGGTGTCATATTCATACTTGCCATCGTTGAGCACGCCGTCGCTGTTCACATACACTGTAGCCGTCAGCATGTACTCTACCTGGTTTTCAAAATCTACCACATACGACACATCCGTCAGGAAGCCGTACGACCAGCCTACCTTGTTGAACACGCGTACCTGTTCGGGCATGCGGTGCGTGCTGTCGCGGAAAAAGAACTTGACGTAGCTGTCGTAAAACTCGGTAGTGTCATACTTGGGGTACGGCGTTTCGGATGGGTATTGCGACAGGTACCGGTACAGGAAATCGTAGTCGTCCGGGGTCAGGTTGAATCGTTGCTTTTTAGGCACCGATGCCGGAAACATCACCGATTGCAGTAGTTGTTGCAAATCCTCCAAGGGAAGTTTGTTGTGCCCCGTGAAATCAAAAGGCCCGTTCACCAGGCTGTCTCGGCTGTCGAAGTGCGCATTCCCCAGCTTGATCTCCTCACTGAAATCAATGGGGTCGGGGTTGTACAAAGACGGCTGGCTATACCTGGTGCTGCCGTCGGCATTCAGGAAACGAAAGGCGTTGGTGTGGCGGTTCTGTTCGGTGGTATAGCCTGCGAACTGCCGCACAATACGGGAGCCGCCGTAGCCCCTGCGGCGGAGGCTCCGATTGATTTCCTGCTGCCCGACAAACTGGTACAGCCGGTTGTAGGGGTCGTTCTCGCTGATGAGCAAGGCGCGCCGGATAAAGTGGGCGATGGAAGGCAACCCGCCGGCAGCCGACGCATCGGTGTGAAGGGGTTTCTGGCCCACGTTGCTGCTGTCAAAAACAACCGGTGTGTGCTTATCGATTCCTTTTTGCTGGATGGTGTTGAGCTTCTCCAGCGCCATGAAGGCCAGGGGGAGCTTAACCGTAGAAGCCGGGTTGAAGTATAGCTTAGGATCGTAATGAAAGTAGTGGTTTTTGAAAGATGGCTTGTTGTGCTTGTCGCGGTTGATCTCGGTGTAAATGATCTGCACGCGGTACTGGTCCGGGTTGCGGAGCACCTGGTTCAAGTTGTCGTTACCGGCTTTCGTCAGGATCTCCCTCAGAGATTTGTCGGTCCGTTCCTGGGCGATGGATGCTTTGCCGAAGTAAAACAGCAAGGCAAAGAGCAGTAAAGATCTATTCATGTAGCAATAGGGTTAGAGTCTTTTATTCGTTGGTACAGTCTCAGGTTTTTTGAAAGGCATTATTTATACTCCTTAAGCTCCAGGCTTACGTTCGTAAAGTTATCCTGAAACGCATTGACACCTGCTTCAGCCTCCAGTCGTATCTCGGTCGGACTTTTTAGTTGTGCTTTGAAACCAGTATGGGTTGTGGGAGTGGTTACAAAAAGAACACTTTTATCCGCATTTACAGCCCTGCTTAATGTCCCTGAATATTTCCCCTGGGAAATCCTAGACCAGGTTACGGTTAAGTTCAAGCTATTTTCCAGCACTGTAGCAACAGGAGGATTAGAGTCCTTCTGAGACAGCAAAGTGGTATAACTTTTATAAGGAGCTAATTCTTCAAAGCTTTCTTCCTTGCAACTGATAAGTAGGAATAAACAGGTGAACAAACATAATTTAGAAAATGTGATGGATAGCGTCTTCATTGTAAATTTTATAGTATGCTTTTATAAAGAACGGGCCTGGCTTTGAGGTTCAGAGCAACATTAAAGGTACCTCAAAACGTAAATTTGCAGTTACTGGCACAATATCCGGAAAGGTATAGCTGACTATACCCGAGTTTTACCCACTCTTATATTTTAATCATCTAATATACAAGAATTCCTCCTTTCTAACTCACTGAACCCAAGAGGTAAAAACAAAAACCGCCAGCTCTTTTCAGAACTGGCGGTTTTTGTATCAAAGGTTCTTCTTCTACTCGATTGTCTTGAACAGACGGTTCCACCTGATCTTGTCCAGGAAGCTGCCATAGGGGTCGGTAGACATCCAGATAAGTACGGCTTTGCCTACTACGTGGTCTGCCGGCACGAAGCCCCAGTAACGGGAGTCCAGCGAATTGTGGCGGTTATCGCCCATCATAAAGTAATAGTTCTGCTTGAAGGTATACTGGTTGGCCTCTTTTCCGTCAAGGTATAGCTTGCCGTCGCGTACTTCCGCATTGTCATTGTGCTCATACCCTGTAATCACTTTTTCATAGAAGGGGAGTGTTTCGGGGGTGATGGCCACGGTAGCGCCTTCTTTGGGGATATAGAGCGGGCCGAAGTTGTCCTTGTTCCACTCGTACTTGCTCGGCACATGCGGGAACACTTCCGCATCGCCTTTGCCCGGTTCGTCTTTCAGCAACATCGCCTCTTTGATGAAATCCAGGGAAGCAAGCGTTTTCGCTTTCTCCGGAGACGTATCTACGATGTAGCCTCCCTGCCACTGGATCACGTCGGTGATGTCGCGCTCCAGGAAGAACTTCTCACTTAGGCGCTGGTCCGTGGAAAGGAAATACTTGTACTGCATTTTCTCCGGGTTCTCTGCAGCTTTGCCATTGATGTATACCTGCATGTCCCTTATCTCGATGGAGTCGCCGGCAATGCCGATGCAGCGTTTGATGTAGTTGGTGCGCAGGTCGGCGGGGTGCTGCTCTTCCGGCGGATAGTTGAATACCACCACGTCGTTGCGTTTTACTTCAGAGAAGCCCGGCAAGCGATAGGATTTCAGCTGGATGGCGTCGGAGTAAGAAGGGATGTTGGTGCCCCAGATAGTCTGGTGGGTGAGAGGTACCTGCAGCGGCGTCATCGGGGTACGAGGCCCGTAGTGCAGCTTGCTCACAAACAGGAAGTCACCTACCAGCAGCGACTTCTCCATCGAAGGCGTCGGGATGGTATAGGCCTCAAACGTTGCCCAGCGGATCAAACTGGCCGCCACAACGGCAAAAAGGATGGCATCGCCCCACTCACGTGCAAAGCTCTTTTTCTTTTTAGGCGCTTTGGCAGCGGGTTTCTTTTCCCAAAACTTTACTTTCATGTATAAAGACTTTGTTACTATAGGTTCAGCATGTCTTTCATGCCATATACGCCTTGTCGGCCTTGCAGCCATTCCGCAGCCATCAGGGCTCCTTCGGCAAAGCCGGCGCGGCTGTGGGCAATGTGTCCGAGTTCTATCTGGTCTACTTCAGAGCTGTAGGTCACAATATGCGTGCCCACCACATCCGGTTCACGCTCCGACATGATATTCAGTTTTGATTTGTCTGAGTCATCGTCTGCCGCCCAGCCGGTCAGGGCAGGGTAGCTGGCCAGTATACCTTCCGCCGTGGTGATACCGGTGCCGCTTGGTTTATCCACTTTCTGCAGGTGGTGTATCTCGCGTATTGCAACCTGATACTCCTTATAGGCCTGCATTTTACCGGCAATATATTCGTTAAAATGGAAAAACAAATTAACTCCTACACTATAATTGGAGGCATAAAAGAAAGCGCCCTTGTTTTGCTGGCACAGCTGTTCTGCTTCGCTATACCTGTCGAGCCAGCCTGTGGAGCCGGAAACAACCGGTATACCCTGGCGCAGGCAGTAGGAAATATTATCGAAAGCTGCTTCCGGATGGGTAAACTCAATGGCTACATCCGTGTTGGCAGGGGTATAGGCATTAAGTGTTTCGGCGTTGGTATGGTCAATGGTGCCGGCTATCTGGTGGCCTTTGGCCAGGGCCATCTGCTCAATGGTTTTGCCCATTTTGCCATAACCGATCAAAAGGATTCTCATTTTGTTCTGGTGTAGAGAGTAAGAGTAAGACCCGGCGCAACACTGCGGTTCGCCGGCGTATGGAACAGGTCTGGCTGCAGGCGCAGGCTCAGATCATCACCCACTTCAAATTCTTTCAAATGGGCATGTACATAGGCTTCCGCGATGTTCATGGCGTATGCACCTACCGACAGGATAATGGTCAAGTCCCGGTTGCGGCGGTAAAAGTCCCGGCTGGAACGCAGGTTTTGCGCACCATTGGGGCGTTGATCGCCATAGATCGGATCGTTCATGTATTTATCTTTCTTATCGCGCCGCTGAATAGTTGCCTGCCTGAAATCCTGGTACTTGTCGTTGTTGTCGATGATAAAGTAGCCCAGCACAGCACCTGTGGCAAAGATAATGGGTATCTTCCAGTAAGCTTTGTTATAGGCTTGTCCCAGACCAGGGAACGCAGCAGATAGCAGGGCTGCTTTGCCGGGTCTGTCCAGGTTCTTGAGGCCACTCAGAAAAAACTTATTTTGCTGGGCAATTGAGTCTGTTTCAGGACTCAGGACCACTACCGAATCGGGACCTGTGGTGATTACCTGTGCATGGGCACTGGAAACCTGGAACTGAAGTGCCAGCCCCACCAGTAAGAGAACAATACCCGGTGCTACCCTCATGCCCTGACCTTAATAGTTAAGTAATTCCAGGATACGGTTGAGCTCCTCCACCGACACAAACGGGATCTTGATCTCGCCTTTTCCGTCGTTGTTGGCCTTTACCAGTATTTTTGTGCCGAACTGAGAAGAAAGGCGTGTTTCGACACCTTTTAGTTCTTCGTCATACCTGTTGAACACCAGTTTTTGTTGCGGATCAGGCTTTTTGCCGGCATTCTGCACATTGCGAACCAGCTCCTCTACCTTACGCACCGACAGTTCCTCGGCTACCACTTTCTTGAAAATCTCCAGCTGCTGCTCGATGGTGTCGATGTTGATCAGCGCGCGGGCATGGCCCATGCTGATCTGGTTATCGCGCAGGGCAATCTGGATATCGGGTGGCAGCTTAAGCAGGCGTAGGTAATTGGTCACTGTCGTGCGCTTTTTGCCTACCCGGTCGCCCAGTTCTTCCTGTTTCAGGCTGCACTCGGTGAGCAGGCGCTGATAGGAGAGGGCGATCTCGATCGCATTCAGGTTTTCGCGCTGAATGTTCTCGATCAGGGCCATTTCCAGCATCTGCTGGTCATCCGCCTTACGGATGTAAGCAGGAATTTCGTTCAGGCCGGCCATCTTGGCTGCTTGGTAGCGGCGTTCACCTGAGATCAGCTGGTACGTGTTCTGGTCGAGCTGACGAACGGTAATGGGCTGAATGATACCTTGTATGCGTATAGACTCAGCTAATTCCTCCAGTGCGGTTTGGTCAAAGTGCGTACGCGGCTGGTAGGGGTTCGTCTGTATCTGATCAATAGCTATATCTGCGATGGTATTGACTTCGTTAAGTGTGGAAGACTCTGTTTTTCCGGTATACTTGTTTCCCTCCAAAAGAGAGCCCAGGCCTCTGCCGAGGCCGCCTTTGCGGGGTGCTGCTGATTTCTTGTTGTCAGACATGTACGGATAATATTATTTCGCCAGCGTGACGCTGTTCTTCTCTGCTATCTCACGGGCGAGGTTCAGGTAACTCATGGCCCCCTTGCTTTCTGCGTCGTGCAGAATGGCAGGTATACCAAAGCTCGGAGACTCGCTCAATTTCACGTTTCGGGGAATAATGGTATCAAACACCATCTGCTGAAAGTGTGTTTTCACTTCTTCCACCACCTGGTTGCTCAGGCGCAAGCGCACGTCATACATGGTCAGCAGGATACCCTCAATGGAAAGCTCCGGGTTGAGGCGCGACTGTATGATCTTGATCGTGTTCAGGAGCTTGCCCAGCCCTTCCAATGCAAAATACTCGCACTGCACCGGTATCACGACGGAGTCAGCAGCTGTAAGTGAATTCACCGTGATCAGACCCAGGGAAGGGGAGCAGTCGATGATGATGAAATCATACACCTCTTTGAGCGGAGCCAGTGCTTCGCGCATCTTCTCCTCCCGGTTGGGTACGGTGATCATCTCCACTTCGGCACCCACCAGGTCGATGTGCGACGGAATGAGGTCCAGAAACTCGATGTTGGGCGAGTTGAGGATGATGTCCTGTATTTTAACATCCTCCACCATGCATTCGTATATGCTGGTCGTGATGCTGGCGGGGTCGAAGCCGAGGCCCGATGTGGCATTCGCCTGCGGGTCTGCATCCACCAGTAATGTTTTATAGTCCAGGGCCGCCAGGCTGGCAGCCAGGTTAATGGCTGTGGTGGTCTTTCCTACGCCACCTTTTTGATTAGCAACCGCGATTATTTTTCCCATCTTAAAATTATAGGTTTATAGTCTGACCTATTTGCATCAGTATAAGTTCCTTACCGGCCATTTCAGCCACTTCCTTCACCTCCTCATGGTCAATTCTGATGTAAGGGAAAGTATCGTAGTGCATACCGATTACCTTGTCGACCTGTACAAAATCAGCGGCTACCAGGGCATCGTGAATGTCCATGGTAAAGTTATCGCCGATCGGGAGCAGGGCAAAATCCAGGTCAAACTGCTCCGGGATCAGCTTCATGTCGTAGGTGAGGGCGGTATCGCCGGCAAAATAAAATGTTTGATTTTCTGTTTCCACCACATAGCCTGCTGCGCTCCCTGCATAGGTGCCATCGGGCAGCGAACTGGAATGTATGGCACTGACCATCTTGATGGTTCCAAACGGAAGGGTCACTTTACCGCCCGTATTCATCGGGTGGGTGTTCGCTATACCTTTCTCTCCGTACCAGGTGGCGATTTCATACGTGGCGATGATCGTCGCATCGTTGTTTCGGGCGATACGCTCTGCGTCGTGCACATGATCCTGGTGACCGTGTGACAGTAGAATGTAATCTGCCTGTATGCTGTCAACGTCTATGTCCGAGGCCAGTTCATTCGGGGAGATGAAGGGATCGAATAATATCCGATGATCCCCGATCTTAAAAAGGAAGCAGGACTGACCGTAATACGTTATTTCCATAGTTAACAGATTCTTCTTTCGTTCGCTCTGAAAGCTGATAGAGCATTTACAAAGATACAGTTTTTTGGACAGAAAGAACGCTGTTCCACGGGCGGCGAGCTATATTTTTATCCACGATTTCGGGGGTTATCCACATTGCCAGAGTGTCTGGGGAAGCTATACCCGGGCCGGATGGCAGGACAAGCTATACCCTGAAACGACCGGGGCGACAGTCGTTTTAATAACTGTCGCCCCGGGAGCTTATTGCATGCTTTTTGACTTACAGATGCTATACCTACCTGTTTTGAGGGTCTTCCGGGTAGCCCGGAGCCCGGGGATCGCGGTCTGTTCTGATCCTTTCCGTATCGACCTGCTGCTTGCGTTCGGTTTCGCGGATGGTCTCATCATGCTCCGACGTTTCTTTATGCAACCGGATCTCTTCTACCACGCGCTGCTCCTTTTTTACAACCGGTACTTCAGCATGTTCCACGATCTCGATCTCGCCTTCCTGGAAGTTGGTAACATCTTTTTCGGTTGCCGGGCGGTTGACAGGATGGCGCTCCACTTCCAGGTGTTCCTCGCGTAACCGCAGGTGCTCTTCTACGGGGCGCTCCAGAATACGGCTTCTCAGGCGTACACCCCCTGTTTCAACATCGCGCTTGCCGATGTGCACATTTTCTTCTATAACAGGTATAGTACCGGTTGGTGTGGCCGGCGCAGCGGTGGAGGATCCGGTTTTATCTTCAGCCGATCTTGTTCTGAGTTTTTCTTCGTGCTCGTCTACATCTACCGCACCATACTTATCGAGCAACTCTGCTGCCCGCCGGGCTTCTGCCTCTGACTGTGCATGCACGGTCACGACAGCGCTGTGCTCGGCTACGCGGGAATACTTTTCTGATTCGTGTTTGTCACCAAACAGGGAGTCAAATAATTTGCTGACCCGGCCGCTTCTTTCTTTTCTATAGGCTTCCTCCGGTGTAGATGTGACCCGGGCAGCAGTATGCCCGAGAGCAATGTCTACCTGGCCGGATGGGATGCCGCTGCTCATCAGCTGCTGGGCAGCCATTTGCGCGTCTACCCCATATTCAAAAATGCCGATTACTGTATGTTTCATAGCTTTGGTTTTTAGAGTAAAGGTCGTGTAAGTGTTTAGCGTCTTTCCGGGTCATCGTTTCGGAAGCGGTTCACATTCACCTCTTCCCGGCGAAGCTTTACCTGCTGCGAATCGTGTTCCTCGGTTCTGCGTTTGGTTACATGCAGTTCCTCTACCACCAGGATGCGTTTTTCAACGACCAGCACCTCGCGGGTAACAGGTATGATCATTTTATCCCCTTCGTAGCGAATAGGAGGTGGGGGAGTGTCGACATACTCGTTGATGGCCACGCGCTCGATGTGGGCTTCTTCGTACACTGTGGGCAGGTCAACGGTTACTTCTTCCTCGTGTACGTCTTTGGAAATACGTACCCGGCCGGTTTCCACGATCTTCTTGTCTACATGCACCTGCTCCTCGATTACCGGGATGGTTTCCGATCTGTCTCTTGCATGCGCAGCTTCTGTCTCCGCTCTGCGGGCATCGTTCTCATCGCCTTCCTTGCTGTACTCAACCCGTATGTCACGTTCCGATAAGGGTTCAGCAGGCCTGCTTTCATTCAGCTTCTGGTCAAATTCTGACGCTAATTTGTTTGGTTTCTTATTCATAGTTCTGAGTGTATACGCTGTTAAATGAATGCCAATAAACAGGTGTTGATTGGTCCAGTTTTTTTACGGGGGAGGATGTCTATTGTTTTGAATATAAGCTTATTGTAATAGTTTACATGGTGCGCCGTACTCATGAAAAGTTTGCAACAGCCGGTTCACCTATACCTGCTTCCTACCAGTGGGAGGAAAAAAAAGGCAGCCGCTAAGCGGCTGCCTTTTCAGTTCGTTTCGGAAACGAATTGTTAGACATTATCCGGACGTCCGGGTATGCTTCCCGGTCTTCTCGGATCAATTTCCCGGTTCGGATCGTTTTCAGGATTGAGTTTATCGACTTCTACATCCGTTTTGCGGACTGTACCGCGCACGGTCTCTTCGCGCTGCTCTGTATGTTTGCCGATCTTTATTTCTTCTACTACACGGGCCTCTTTGTTTACAACAGGTACTTCCTTGCGTTCCGTGATGGTAGTTTCTCCTTCCTTGAAGTTCTGGAAATCACGCTCAGTGGCAGGGCGGTTTACTTTGTTCCGCTCTATTTCGATATGCTCTTCGCGCAGTCTCAGATGCTCCTCAACCGGGCGCTCAACGATACGGCTTCTCATATGGATTCCGCCTGATTCAACTTCCCGCTTGCCTATATTCATACGCTCTTCCATGATCGGAATAGTTCTGTCTGTCACATCTGTGCGGTCTGTTCTATCCTGGGCTATACCTTGCGGAGGTGGTACGGCTCCTCCCGGCTGGGTTGAGGCCCGTCCCTGTGTCGTATTCTGGATATCACTTTCGTCCACATCCACTGCGCCACAGGTATCCAGAACTTCTGCTACTTTTTCAGCTTCCTGCCTGGAGTCAGCGTGTACGGTTACCACCCAGCCTTTACGGGCAGCACGGGTATGCTTTTCAGCAACATCGTTTGTACCGAATAAGGATCCGAAAAAGCTTCCTACACTGTCTGAGTTCCGATCTGTTGATCCGACTACTCGTTCAGCAGTCGTAGAACCTGGGTTGGCTATATCTATTTTATTGCGATCTATATGATGGGTACTTTCCAATTTCTGCACAGCAGTTTGTGCATCTATACCCTCTTTAAAAATTCCTACTACTGTTTGGCGTTCCATAGTCTTGTTAGTT
>NZ_JSYF01000491.1:0-3692 GCF_054824225.1 Pontibacter sp. HJ8 | reverse complement strand
AAGTATACTCCGTTCATCAAGACGTTCGGCTATGCCTTCTCTATTATCGTTTGCCTGGGTTTTGCCATCATTCCGCTCTACTTCTTCTTTTTCTTTGAATAACATAAACTGTCATTAGTTGCTATGATATTAGATTCAAAAATCCCGGAAGGCCCTTTGGCAGAGAAATGGGATAAACATAAATTCAATGTGAAGCTGGTAAACCCGGCTAACAAGCGTAAATATGAGATTATAGTAGTAGGGACAGGCCTGGCCGGTGCCTCTGCGGCAGCTACTTTAGGCGAACTGGGCTACAACGTAAAAGCGTTCTGCTTCCAGGATTCTCCCCGCCGTGCGCACTCGATAGCGGCACAAGGTGGTATCAACGCTGCCAAAAATTACCAGAACGACGGCGACTCCGTGTTCCGTCTGTTCTATGACACAATCAAAGGAGGCGACTACCGCGCACGCGAAGCCAACGTATACCGCCTGGCCCAGGTATCGGTCGATATCATTGACCAGTGCGTGGCACAGGGTGTTCCTTTCGCCCGTGAGTACGGCGGACTGCTGGCCAACCGTTCGTTCGGTGGTGCGCAGGTATCCCGTACCTTCTACGCCCGCGGCCAGACCGGACAGCAGCTGTTACTGGGTGCCTATTCGGCACTTAACCGCCAGATCGCCTACGGCAAAGTAAAAATGTACCCACGTACCGAGATGCTCGACCTGGTTATGGTAGACGGCAAGGCACGTGGTATTGTAGTGCGCAACCTGATCACAGGTAAAGTAGAGTCGCACAGTGCCCACGCCGTGGTACTGGCAACAGGTGGTTACGGCAACGTATTCTTCCTCTCTACCAACGCCATGGGCTCTAACGCCACAGCTGCCTGGAGAGCGCATAAAAAAGGTGCTTTGTTCGCCAACCCTTGCTTCACGCAGATACACCCAACCTGTATTCCGGTATCGGGAGACTACCAGTCCAAGCTGACGCTGATGTCAGAGTCGCTGCGGAACGATGGCCGTGTATGGGTACCCAAGACCGTAGAGCTTGCCCAGCGCTTACGCAAAGGCGAGATCAAAGTACAGGATATTAAAGAAGATGACCGCGATTACTTCCTGGAGCGTAAATACCCTGCCTTCGGTAACCTGGTACCGCGAGACGTGGCTTCCCGTAACGCCAAACTGATGTGCGACGAAGGACGTGGTGTAGGTGCATCCGGCCTGTCCGTTTTCCTTGATTTTGCTGAAGCGATCAAGCGTGAAGGACAACCGGCCATCGCTGCCAAGTATGGCAATCTCTTTGAGATGTATGCCAAGATCACAGATGAGAATCCATACGAAAACCCGATGCGTATTTACCCTGCGGTACACTATACCATGGGCGGCCTTTGGGTAGATTATAACCTGATGACCAACATACCTGGTCTGTACGCTACTGGTGAGTGTAACTTCTCTGATCACGGTGCTAACCGCCTCGGCGCTTCTGCGCTGATGCAGGGCCTGGCTGATGGTTACTTCGTGATTCCTTACACAATAGGTGACTACCTGGCTAAGACGCCAGCCGATAAACTCACCACCGACCACCCTGCCTTCAAAGAAGCCGAGCAGAATGTCATGGCTATAACCCAACGCCTTCTCTCCATCAAAGGCAACCGTACGGTAGACGATTTCCACAAGGCACTGGGCCTGATCATGTGGGAACACTGCGGTATGGCTCGTAATGCAGAAGGTCTACAGTTTGCCAAGCAGGAAATCCGCAAACTGCGCGAAGAGTTCTGGCAAAATGTAAAAGTGACTGGTGTGAACGAGGAGCTCAACCAGACGCTGGAGAAAGCCCACCGGGTAGCTGACTTCCTGGAACTTGGTGAACTGATGGTAGAAGATGCCCTGCAGCGTAACGAGTCTTGTGGCGGCCACTTCCGCGAGGAATTCCAGACGCCGGAAAACGAAGCGCTGCGTGACGATGACAACTATGCTTATGTAGCCGCCTGGGAATATACAGGAGTTGGCAACCAGCCGGTGCTGCACAAGGAAGAGCTGCAGTTCGAAAACGTAAAACTGACGCAGCGTAGTTATAAGTAATGATTAATTAAAAATTAAGAAAAAGTAATAATCCTGCTAACAGGTGATGTATAATTCTTAATTCGTAATTCTTAATTCGTAATTAATAAAAAAATGGCTGGAAGTAATCCAAATGCTAAACCAATGGATCTGACATTGAAGATTTGGCGCCAAAAAGATAAAAACTCAGCAGGTCAGCTGGTAACCTATCCGATCAAAAATATTTCGCCGGATATGTCGTTCCTAGAAATGCTAGACGTATTGAACGAAGAACTGTTGCTGAAAGGCGAAGAGCCGGTTGCCTTCGATCATGACTGCCGCGAAGGCATTTGTGGGATGTGTAGCTTGTTCATCAACGGCCGTGCACATGGTCCAGAGCGTGGCACTACCACCTGTCAGCTGCACATGCGTCACTTCAAACACGGTGACACCATCACCATTGAGCCTTGGAGAGCAGCTGCTTTCCCTGTGCACAAGGACCTGGTAGTAGACCGTTCGGCTTTCGATCGTATTCAGCAGGCAGGTGGCTATGTATCGGTGAACACCGGTGGTGTACCGGATGCGAATGCTATTCTAATTCCGAAAACCATCGCAGATAAAGCCTTCGACGCGGCTACCTGTATCCAGTGTGGCGCCTGTGTGGCTGCCTGCAAAAATGCTTCGGCTATCCTTTTTGTGAGTGCCAAAGTGTCGCAGCTTGCCCTTTTACCACAAGGCCATGTGGAGCGTAAAACCCGTGTTGAAAACATGGTAGCCCAAATGGATATTGAAGGATTCGGAGCTTGTACCAATACAGGTGCCTGCGCGGCTGAGTGCCCGGTAGGCATATCGCTGGACAACATTGATATGTTGAGACGCGAGTACCTGAGTGCTAAAGCAACCTCTGATAATGTAGCATAACGCAACCTTATCGAATAAAAAAGGCGAGACAGCAGCACTGTTCTCGCCTTTTTTGTTCTATTTTGGTATACATTCACATGACAGCGTTATACCTACCTGTAGCAGAAACATTTGGTTCTCCACTTGTGAGTACAGGCAAACCTGAAGCACTATGATCACCATCATAACGGGGACGAACAGACCCGCATCGAACTCAAGAGCAGTCGCCAATTTATATGCCGGCTTATTACAGGAGCGGCATATACCTTCTCAGATACTGGATCTGGCAGATCTACCCGCTGATTTCACGCGCTCGGCACTTTATGACAACCTGGGTACCGATGAGGAATTCAATAAGCTCAGCAGCCTGATCAGCACCTCGGATAAGTTTGTGTTTATTGTGCCGGAGTACAACGGATCTTTTCCGGGCGTACTCAAAGCTTTTATAGATGGTTTAGCCTATCCGAACACGTTCCGGAACAAAAAGGCTGCCCTGGTAGGCCTTTCGTCAGGTGTGCAGGGCAGCGGCCTTGCCATGAGCCACCTGACGGATATATTCAATTACCTAGGCATGCACGTACTCGCACTAAAACCCCGACTCGCCCAGTTCGGCCAAAACTACGATGGCACAGCCATCACCAACGATCTCTACCTGGAACTGCTCAACCAGCAGATAGACCAGTTCATCCAGTTTTAAGGTAGCCTGCTAATAGGTATAGGTATAGCCATCCATACGGCAGGTCGCCACCTATACCTATACCTATACCTATACCTAT
>NZ_JSYF01000059.1:0-22812 GCF_054824225.1 Pontibacter sp. HJ8 | reverse complement strand
GGGTCCGGATACAAGGTAATAGGTTCTCTTCAGACAACCAACAACTTAAAATGCAAAAAGGTGCTATAACTTATAGCACCTTTTCAATTACTTCAGGTTAGGGAACAAGGTTCATTCAGCAGCTGAGGTGTCCTCCAGAACGGCGGCTACTTTCTCAGGCTCGCCTTTTACTATGGCTCTGATCTTGCCTTCGATTTCTTCCTGTAGTTCCGGGTTGTCCAGCAGGATCTGCTTCACACCGTCACGGCCCTGGCCCAGCTTGTCGCCGTTGTAAGAGAACCAGGAGCCTGATTTCTGTACAACGCCCAGTTCTACGCCCAGGTCAAGAATTTCCCCAACTTTCGATATGCCTTCGCCATACATGATGTCGAATTCTACCACTTTGAATGGAGGTGCTACTTTGTTCTTTACAACTTTAACGCGTGTGCGGTTACCGGTAATGTTATCGGCAGACTCTTTGATCTGGCCGATACGACGGATATCCAGACGCACAGAAGCGTAGAATTTAAGCGCGTTACCACCTGTTGTTGTCTCCGGGTTACCGAACATCACACCGATCTTCTCACGCAGCTGGTTGATGAAGATACAGCAGCAGCCGGTCTTGTTGATGGTACCGGTCAGCTTACGCAGTGCCTGGGACATCAAACGCGCCTGTAGGCCCATCTTGCTGTCTCCCATATCGCCTTCCAGTTCGCCTTTCGGCACCAAGGCAGCCACAGAGTCAATTACAATAATATCGATAGCACCCGAGCGGATCAGGTGATCGGCGATCTCCAGGGCCTGCTCTCCGTTGTCAGGCTGCGAGATCAAGAGGTTTTCAGTATCAATACCGAGTTTTTCGGCATAAGCCTTGTCGAATGCGTGCTCGGCGTCGATGAAGGCAGCCAGACCGCCTGCTTTTTGCGCTTCTGCAATCGCATGCATGGTAAGCGTGGTTTTACCGGACGATTCAGGACCGTAGATCTCAATGACACGGCCACGCGGCAAACCGCCAATACCCAAAGCAATGTCCAGTCCAAGCGAGCCGGTAGAGATAGCCGGAATGTCTTCCACTTTGTTGTCGCTCAGCTTCATTACAGTACCTTTACCGTAAGTCTTGTCAAGCTTGTCTATCGTCAGCTGCAGGGCTTTTAGTTTTTCGTTGCTTACGCTCATGTGTGTGTGATTAAAATAGCTTTATATTAAAGGTGAAATTACGACATTCCTTGTACTTTTGCAAAAAAGGTTAAAGTATTTTGCTAATTTTTTTAGCTGTTTTATGCCGTCTGATTACAACAACCTTCGCTTGCTTTTTGTGCCATTTCTTTCGCTTTTTTATGAGATATCTTAGGCTGCCATTTTTGGTCTTAATCATGTTATACAGTGGGTTAGCCTATGGACAGCTGAACAACGATGCGTTGAAGCTCCGGCTGCCGGTCAAACCCGAAAATGCTAACCAGATTAGGATTGGAGTGCATGCTTTCGGCTTCTCCAAAAACAACGAGTATTTCAACAAAATAGCAGACGGCTATACCTTGTTTGGCTATCACCTGCTGCCCCGTGTCAGCTACTATTCCTCTTCTTCTGTACGTATAGATGCCGGTGCATTGTTGTGGAAAGACTTCGGCAGCGCCGGTTACCAGGACATACAGCCGACCTTTACGGTGAAGTACCAGCAGGAAAACTGGGCGCTGGTCTTTGGCACCCTGGAGAGCAACCTGAGCCATCAGTATATAGAGCCGCTCTATGACTTTGAGCGTGTGATGAATGACCGCCTGGAGAACGGGATCCAGTTTCTGGCCAACACCCACCGCCTCCGCCTCGATGCCTGGATAGATTGGAATAAGATGATCTACCGGGGCGATCCGGATCGCGAAGAGGTAGCAGGCGGCATCAGCTCGGCCATCCATCTGCTCGACCTGCCCGGTCAGACGGCAGGAGACACCCTGCGGCTGTCCATCCCGCTGCAGTTTACGGCACAGCACAAAGGCGGCCAGATTGATAATTCAGATCTGCCCTTGCTCACGGTAGCCAATGTGGCGGTAGGCATGGAGCTGGAGCGGAAACTGCCTAACAGGCTGGTGCATCGGGTATACACCAAAAATTATTTGCTCGGGTTCAAAGACTTTTCAAACGACATGGAGCTGCCCTTTACCAGTGGCGGGGCGCTATACCTGAACGTGGGGGTAGATACCAAATACCAGGATGTGATGCTGAGCTACTGGCGCGGCGACGGGTATATTGCCGAAATGGGCGGAAAGCTGTACCAGTCGGCATCTACCACCTATAAGAACCCGGATTACATACAGGAAGACCGCCAGTTGCTCATCCTGCGTTTCATGAAGGACTTTGAGCTGCTAGACGACCTATACCTTTCGCTCCGGCTGGAACCCGTGCTGGACCTGGATGATCCGAAACTGGAATTCTCCAACGCCTTTTACCTGACATTTGATACCGATTTTTTTGTAGCCAAACCTAAAAAGTGAAGCGGATTAAACTACTTCTTCCGAATTGGTTTCTTTTAACTGTTGTGTTGCCTGTTCATAATCCTCTCGGATCATGCCGTAGTAGCTCAGGTCCAGCAGCTCCTCCGAATCGGCTCCCCTGAAGTCACTGCGGAGTACACCTTCTTTCACAAAACCACAGGATTCGGCCAGGGCTGCGTAGCAGGCGTTGGCCGGGGTACAACGGATGTATACCCTGTTCAGCTTCAGGCTCTCAAAGGCGAAGGTCACAACGGCAGTCAGGGCTTCCAGTGCCAGTGCCATCGTATCGGGCCAACTGGTAAAGTACAGGGCTACCTCTGCCTTCGGTACGCTCCGCTCAATGTTCTTCAGGGTAATATTGCCGATGTAGTTGTGGTTCGCTTTCTGCCATACCCCAAATTCAAATTGCTTCCGGTTGTCCCAGTCGGTGCGCAGTTGAGCCAGCTGAATGCGGGCATCTTCGAGCACCCGTATCGCGACCACCCTGGTGCTGAAGGCGGGGTTAAGTGCTTTCGTGTTTTCCTGTACCAGCTGCAAAAACTCCTGTTCATCTCCCTCTTCATAAGGGCGCAGCAGCAAATGCGGCGTTTCCAGGCGCTCTTCGATAGAGCTTTGTAAGGTATTGTATAAAAAATTCATTGCGCTTCTTTTTAAGGTAGTGAAAGTCCCGTTCGCTGTCACCCTATACCTGTTATGTCATACGCTAACAGGTCAGAAATGTACAGCTTATTTCAGGATTGAATGCCGGACTAACCGCTGGGTTTGATTGCCCGTTTGTAAGAGGTAAAGTCGCTGTATTAAATCTTTAAATCAAGAAAACTATGAAAAACAGACTGGAAGGTAAAGTGGCCATCATAACAGGTGGCGGAACAGGTATAGGCGAAGCCATCTGCAAAAAATTTGCAAAGGAAGGAGCCCAGGTTGTCGTAGCCGGGTTTCCGGAAGATCCGGTGGAGGATGTAGCCAAAGAAATCCAAAAGGAGGGAGGCACGGCCATCGCATTCACAGGTGACCTCTCGACGGAAGCCAATGCCAGGCGCTGTGTTGAGCTGGCTGTGAAGCAGTACGGGAAGCTGGATATCCTGATTAACAACGCCGGCGTTTTTCCGGAAGTGAATCTGCTGCAGGACTACACGGAAGAGGCCTTCGACTATATGATCCGAAATAATTTGCGCTCTGCCTTTGTCATGAGCAAAGCCGCTTTGCCGGAACTGCACAAGACCAAAGGCAATATTGTGTCAGCTGGTTCGGAGGCGGGTGTGATCGGTATAGCCCAGAATGCACCGTATGGCGGCACCAAAGGATTCATCCATGCTTTTATGAAGGGACTGGCTGTGGAGCAGGCGCAGTACGGGGTGCGTTGCAACATCGTGGGGCCTGGCCCGATCGACACCGCTTGGACGCACGAAAGCACTGGGCCCATGGATAGCAAAATGGTCAGGACGATGAAGGTAGCTACGCCCATGGGGCGCAGAGGTACGCCGGAGGAGGTGGCCAATGTCTATTGCTTCCTGGCCTCCGACGAGGCGTCCTATGTCACAGGGGCACTCTATATGGTAGACGGAGGCATCACCGTTGCCAAAGGGCCGGTAGGCGAAGAGGCAGACGCCAGCATGAAAGATCAGCCGAAAGGCGATCTTGACCTGGCCCATTCAAAAGAAGGGCATACTTCTATCCGGAATACATAAGGTATAGCCGGCTGGCCGGGGCTGCAGCCGTAAACCAGCAGCGCCCGCAGGTATAGGATCTGCGGGCGCTGCTGGTTGCTATAGGTATACTGATCGTTAGTTCAGGTACGGGTAATTGAAGTGTTTCGGGCTGTGCAGCTGCTGCTGGGTCATCATCACATCCAGGGTATGCGCTGTTTCATTGAAGTACTCCAGCCGGCGGATCAGCATTTCTTTCTGCAGCACCGTGCCGGTTGCCGTCCTCATGTAGGCTTTCTTGTCTTCCATCACACGATGCATTACCTCCGATACGGCTTCCTCATTTTGCATGAACCAGCGCTGAAAATCTTCCAGTCGCTTGGCTCCCGGCGTTTCTGATCTGAAATCAAGACCGTGCAAGCGAAGTACATCCGCCAGCAGGTTTACCTCCAGCGGGATGGAGACATGGTAAGGCATGGAGCGAAACTCCAGTTTGCTGTTGATGGCTCCTAGTATCGTGGCCAGGTTATCTTTAAAGCGAAAGTAAAGCGCAGCCGCTTCCATAAGCTAGTCGTGTAATGTGTATAAATTGAATCCGATGCAAAATTACACCAATAAGGTTAGATTGCTAAATTGTTGGATGGCTAAATTGTGAATTGGCTGAATTGTTAAATTGTTGACTGTTGGATGGTTAAATTGTTCAATTGCTAAATTGTTGAAAACCTATGTATCCGAAAAACTGAATAGGGCACGGCTGCTTTAACCTTAACCTATATTCAGTTAGCTGTAACTATACCTGAGTAGTTAAACAATTTAACCATCAACAATTTAACAATTTATATTACAACAACTCCTGTATCAGCTGCTCCACGGTTATACCTTCGGCTTCGGCTTTGAAGTTGCGCACAATGCGGTGGCGCAGTATTGGAAGGGCAACCGCCTGCACATCTTCTATGTCAGGGGAATATTTGCCGTTGAGCAGGGCATTGCATTTGGCTCCGATGATCAGGTGCTGCGAGGCACGTGGTCCTGCGCCCCACTCCAGGTACTGGCTTGCCTTGGGAGAGCCCATGCTGGTGTTTGGCCGCGTGCTGTGTACCAGCTTCACGGCATATTCCACCACATTGTCTACGACCGGCACCCGGCGTACCAGTTGCTGAAAAGCCAGGATATCATCTGCGTGCAGGATTTTGTCCAGGTAGACGCGGCCTGCTCCCGTCGTGTTCTTCACGATCTGCAGCTCCGACTCGTAGCTCGGGTAGCCCAGCGTGATGTTGAACATAAAGCGGTCGAGTTGCGCCTCGGGCAGGGGATAGGTACCTTCCTGCTCAATCGGGTTCTGGGTGGCCAGTACAAAGAAAGGTTTGGGCAGTTCGTAGCGCTTGCCAGCTACGGTTGCCGCATACTCCTGCATGGCTTCGAGCAGCGCGGCCTGTGTCTTTGGGGGCGTCCGGTTGATCTCATCTGCCAGGATGATGTTGGCGAAGATCGGGCCGGTCACAAAATTGAAGTTGCGGTCTTTGTCCATCGTTTCGGCTCCCACGATATCCGAAGGCATCAGGTCCGGGGTAAACTGTACCCGGCTGAAGGACATGTCCAGGGAGGAGGCGATGGTCTGGATGAGGAGGGTCTTGGCAAGCCCCGGTACACCCACAAGCAGGCAGTGCCCCTGACAAAAAACGGCTGTCAGCACCAGCCTTACTACCTCTTCCTGCCCCACGATGACTTTGGAGATTTCAGAGGTAAGCTCCTGGTAGGAGCGGTATAGTGCGTCGGCTGCTTCTTTGTCAGAGGTATACTGCTTCATGTATTTTTATTGCGTTAGCTGGAGTACTTTGCAGTTGTCGAATTCAGGATCAATTTCGATGTATACGCTTCCTATGTTTTTTCGGAACCATTCATCGACTGCTTTATCTCTTTTTTGTGCCAGGGTGGCCGCAGCGATCTTCTGGTAGTCGTCCTGCAGGTTGGCCATGTGTGGCGATGACTTTGACTTCAGGTATAGAATGCGAACGGCTTCACGTCCATCCTCGGTGCGGAAAGCAACCGGCTTGGAAACGCTGCCCACTGTCATGGTATCGATCACGAAGAAGATGCTCGGATCCACCTCATCCATCGGGGTATAGGTGCTGCCCGTCATCCGGCTCGTCAGCATGCCGCCGTTGTCTTTCGTGTTTTTATCATCCGAAAATTCCTTGGCAGCCTTGGCAAACGTTAAGCTGTCATTCATGATCAGGGTACGGACACTGTCCAATGCGGTGATGGCATCCTGAATGTCGACACTGGCCGTAGCCGGCTTGATGAGGATGTGACGCGTGTTGAATTCCTGTCCTTTGCGTTCAATGAGCTGGATCAGGTGGAAACCGAACATGGATTCCACTACATTCGACATCTGCCCTGGCTCCAGACGCAAGGCGGCTGCCTCATACTCGGGTACCAGTTCTTTTTTCTTGAAGAAGCCCAGTTCACCGCCAGCAGCCGCTGACCCCGGATCCTGGGAGTACTCTTTGGCCAGTGTGGCAAAGTCTTCTCCGGCAACTATACGCTTGCGCAGATCTTCCAGCTGCTGGCGGGCAGCGGCTTTTTGCTGCCTGCTTACCTCCGCGTATTTCACGATATGGCCCAGCTCCACTTCACTTGAAAAGTAGGGAAGGCTATCGGCCGGGATCTGGCTGAAGTAGCGTTTTACCTCTTTGGGCGTAACGGTTACCTTCTCGGTGATCTGACGCTGCATCTTTTCAGATACCATCTGGTCACGAACGGTACGGCGCAGTTCATCTTTGAGCTGTTTCACGCTCTTGTTGTAGTACTGCTCCAGGCGTTCCACTCCACCCGCCTGCGAAGCCAGGTAGTCGACCCTGCGGTTCAGCTCACCGGCTACCACGGCTTCCTCCACCGTAACGGAGTCCACTTCGGCGCGGGCCAGCAGGAGTTTCTCCTGCACCATGGATTTGAATATCTCACACTTCAGGTTCGGGTTCTGGATCTGTGGATTCTGCTTGTTCTGGGCCAGGTACTGCAGGTAGCTGAACTCCAGCTCGGAGCGCAAAACGATATGGTTGTCAATTTTGGCAATGATACCATCTACCTTTTTCTGCACAGGTGCCTGCGCAAAGGCCGTGAAGGTGACCATCAGGCACAGGATACCTGCCGCCAGCGATGTGCCTATTTTTTTCTTGCTTATGGGTGTGTTATACATGGTTACTTTTGGGTGCCGGTTTTCTATACCTAAGCGCTGTTGATATGTTGTGTCTCTGCTATGCGCGTCAATCGGACCAGTTCCCTTGTCACAGGAGCCTGTGCTGCGTAAAGTCAAGGTGCAATCTCCAAAGTTTTTTCAAGCAAAAAAAGCTCCACATATAAATGGAAGCTTTTTAGCTGGATTATTCTTTAATAAATTTCTCTACTTCGGCCTGGTTGATACTGACCGGATGCTTTTGCTGCAGTTGACTTACCCATTGCTCGTCGAGGTAATTCTGGTAGTCGGCCGTGGCCTGTCCTCTCACTTCACTCAGCTGCTTCGGGGCAGGTGCCAGCACATCGTGCACGATGACAAGGTACTGTCTGCCGTTCAGCTCCGTGGTATAAGTTCCTTTCTCCCACTTGACAGCGTCCACCGCTTTGTTCTCACCCTTCTGGAATTTTTTCTCCGAGATCTGCACTCCCAGGGGGTTGCCGGCATTGAGGTTCTCTGCCAGCACATTCAGATCCGAAGAATACAGGGTAAACGATACTCTTCTGTTGCGGCGGCGGCCTGTCTCTGTATTATCAGAAGCAGCTTGCCTTGTTTTGCCAAGTGATGTGGCACTCAGCCGGGCCGCAGGTATACCGCGTTCTGTCAGGTAAGCGACGACCTGCCTGGAACGCTCAGCCGAAAGATTACCTTTGCCGGCTGCTTCACGGGCATCTGCATGTCCGTTCACTTCCAGCGACAGGCCCGGGTTATTCTGCAGGCGCTGGGCCAGCTCATTCAGTTTGGCGGTGGCGTCTTTGGCCAGTACAGCTTTACCCGACTCAAAAAGCAGGTCAGCTGGCTTGGAGGCGCGTACTTCGTAGCGTCGCTTTCCGAGTTGCTCTTGTGCTTGGGTGAGCAGTTCTTTGTTGGCAGCGCTGATGACGGTGGCTTGTGCCCGCTGTCCCCACTGGTACTTGTCTCTGTTCTGCTCAAAGTATCGCTGGAGCCCGACTGTGTCTTCTACTGCCTTCGACCATACCTTTTCGTCCATCAGCTGGAACAACAGGATGCCGTCGTGGTATTCTTTTACCAGCATGCGGAAGTCAGGATGTTTGCTTTCCAGGTTGGCTCTTTCGTATTCCAGCAGGCTTTTGTTGACATAGGTGTCATAGAGCATGTTCAGGTAATGTGCAGCTGTACCTGTCGTGCGCGGACGCTGCTCTGCTTTAGCAAACGCATAAAAGTCGCCTACAGTATAAGGCTTGCCCTGAATCGTGAACAAAGTAGTTTTAAGGGTCTTGTCAGCCCCATCAAAGTCCCACTTGGCTTGCAGCAACTCATCGGATGCCTGGTTCAGCGCAGCTGTCTTGGCGGCGGCATTCTCCGTGAAGTTATTCTCCGTTTTGATGCGCTTCAGGAAGGCGGCTTTGTTCAGCTCGGAGCGGGAGTCCTTAGCGATCTTGTTGCGCAGGCTCTGTTCCATTTCCTCAAAAGGAGGGAGGCCCTGCTTATCGACGAGTTTAATGATATGCCAGCCATACGGCGTATGGACGGGTTGTGCTATGTCTCCTTCTTTCTTCAGCGAAAAAGCCACTTCCTCGAAGGAAGGGATCATGCGGCCGGTGCCAAACCAGGGCAGTTCGCCCCCGTTGGCAGCTGAGTTTGCATCTTCCGAGAATTCTGCTGTCAGTTTCTCCCAGTTTTCGTTGCGCTGCACCCGCTTGTAGATCGCGTCGATGCGCTGCTTGGCGGCAAGCGAGTCTGCCTTTGGCATACCGGGCGTGGAGCGCACCATGATGTGGGCCACTTTCACTTCGCCCTGTGCCTGGCGCTTGTCGTTCACTTTGATCAGGTGATAGCCAAAGCGCGTGCGAACCGGCTCGGATACCTGGCCTACTTCGGTCGTATAGGCAGCATCCTCAAACGGGTACACCATCTGCATGGCGGTAAAGAAGCCCAGGTTGCCCCCGTTCTCGGCGGCAGAAGGGTCCTGCGAAAATTCCCGGGCAAGTTTTTCGAACGATTCACCGGATGTTACGCGCTTGCGCAGTTCCAGTACCTGGTTGTAAGCCGCCAGGGTGTCTTGCGGATCAGGATCAGCAGGAAGTCCGATGAGTATGTGCGATGCGTTCACCTCTTGTTTGAGACGCTCATAGGCTTCCTGCACCAGCTTGTCTGTTACGCTTTTATCGGTGAGGTAAGGCTGGGCCAGTTGCTCCTTATACCCTTCCAGTTCTTTTCTGAAGGCGACAGTCGTATCCAGTCCGCGGCTTTCTCCTTCCATGACTTTCAGTTTGAACTTCGTGTAGAGGTCCAGGTATTCCGTCACACTCTGGCGGGTATAGGCACCCTCGTTGCCGCCATTGTTCTTTTCGTAAACGTACTGAAACTCTGAAGTGTAAATTGGCTGAGAACCAATTGTAGCAATGATAGGGTCTTGCTTGTCATTCTTCCTGGTTGTGGTACAGCCAGCCAGTAGGAGAGCTGCTGCCACAACAAGTAGTTGATTGCTGCGCATAACGAGATTATAAACGGACGCTTGGTTTTTACTGATCGGGATCAGATCATGCAATTTTAATTATTTTTTCTGACAGATTAGCCAAAAAGTATCACTATAATCCTATTGCATGCGAATTCGTTCCGGATAACGGACATTGGGAGCTAAAAGTGTGCGTACCAGCGCTATTTAATTTTTTTGTAGAGCAGGCAGGTATTTTTGGTGCCGACGGTATCGAACTCTACCTTGTCCATGATCCGGTTAACCAGGGCGATGCCGACACCTCCTTTCTTTCCTACCCGGACATGCTCTTCGATATCGGGCTCCTTGTATTCGGAGCGGCGGAAGGCTTTCCCGTTGTCGGTGATCTCAAACTTGAGCATCTGGTTTTTCTCCGAGATTGCCAGCGAGATGAATTTGGAGGGGTCTTCGTGATTGGCGTGTATAATGAGGTTGGCACATATCTCATCCACGGCCAATACGATCTGGTTCATCAGAATATCCGACAGCTTGAGGTCAGCCAGATAGTCTGTGACGAAGTCACGTATTTGCTTAAGGTTTTTTTTAGTACAGCTTACTGTAATCGTATTATTCATCAGCGATGGTCATGGCTTCTTCGTAATCCGAAACGATGGTCATGAGCAGGTCGAGTCCCAGGATTTCGAATACGTTGCGCACTTTGTCCTGCATGTTGTAAAATATCAGCTTGATCTGTGCGTCTTCAAAGCGCTGCAGGTGCGAAATAAACACCCCCAGGCCGGCAGATGAAATATAATTCAGGTTTTTACAGTCTACCAGAATTTTGCTGTAAGTCATGATTTCAGGATCAGAGAGCTCTTCATCCAGTATAACAGATGAGCTGGCATCCAGTTCACCATCCAGGGTGATGATGATCGTTGTGTCTTTGATTTCGTGTGTTATTTTCATCGGCATTCTTTACGTCTAACTATTTATTAGGTTGAGTCGGCTTAAACTTAATTACGAGCAGGGTCTGGTCATCGTACAGGTCCGTTGCAGAGCCGGTAAAATCCTCCAGATCGTTGATGATGGCACATTTGATATCTTCCGCCTCCAGGTGATAGGTCTGGGTAAGCATGAAGAGCAGGCGGTCTTCCCCGTATTCTTCATTTTTTAAGTTACGGGCTTCCACGATGCCATCGGTATAAATGACCATGACATCTGTCGGGTTGTAGTCATAGTACATTTCCCGCACGTGGTTGTTGTAGCTCTTATCCCGGATGATGCCCAGTCCCAAACCATCCGTCTGGAAGTAGAAGGTGTCATCCATCATGGAGTTGTAGTACAAGGTATGGCAATGACCGGCTCTGGCAAACATAAAGCCTTTCATGCGGTAATCAATGATGTATAGCGCAGAAGTAATGAAAGAGGTTTTTTCGAGGCAGCGGCTCAGGGCGCTGTTGGCCTGTTTCATAAACTCACTGGGCGGCATATCCTGCTGCATCAGCCCGTGGAAGATGCCTTTCATCTGGGCCATGTGGAAGGCAGCGGAGATGCCTTTGCCGGACACATCACCGATGATGATGGCAATGCGCGATTCGCTGAGCTGCAGGAAGTCATAAAAGTCACCGCCTACTTCCTTGGCAGCCTTGGCATGGGTGGCGATCTCAAACCAGCTGTCGCTCGGGAAGGTCTTCGGGATCAGGCTGTCCTGTACCACCGAGGCGATCTTCAGTTCTTCCTTGTAGCGTTCGTTCTGCAACGACTCCTTCACCAGGCGCAGGTTCTCGATCGTGAGGATGGTCTGGTTGGTGAAGGTGCGCAGTACGTTCACCGTTTCCCGGTCAAAGCCCTGCTCGATGTCCTTGAGCAGGTATAGCACACCAAAGAGATGCTTCTTGGACTTGATGGGCAGAATGATGAGTGACTTCCAGGGCAATGTCAGGTCCCGGAAGCCGGGGTTGCGGTCCAGGTTGTTGTTGATGTAGTCGATGTTCTGGATGTTGTAGGCCAGCAGCAGGTGGCGGATCCGTCCGATCTGTTCTTCCTCGATCGTAAGTTGATGCGAGATCGAGGTTTCGTCTCCCTTGATGAGCTCAAACCAGGCCGCACTGGCATCGGATGCTTTGATGGTGCTTTCAAAAAGCATGTCGTATACCTGCTTCTCGCTCTGGCCCTGCTGGATGGACTGGCTCAGTCGCTGGAAGTTGAGGAGGTCTTCGCTCTTCTGCTCAAACACGCTGGAAGTAGGCAAACTGAAAAGCGCCACCAGGAAAGCCGCCAGGGTATAGAGCCCGACAAAGAACATGGCCAGCATCAGAAACCCGACATCGGCATAGTCGATGACCAGCTCAGGGCTGTCAGCGAAGTCGTAAAAGAAATCGGTAAAGATGTAGCAACCCAGCAGGATGGCACTCAGCAGCACCAGCGAACGGCTCTTCTTGTTAAAGGTAAGGTAGGCCACCCACTTGAGGTTGGTGCACAGGAACAAGGTATAGCAGCCTATGAGAGCGAGCAGCGGCAGGAAAATATAGCTGCTGTAGCTGAAGTTGAGCAGCGTGAGGAGCAGGGTCGCAAACAGCAGCAGTTCATACCAGTCCCAGGCGATCTGCAGGAACCGGTTTTTGTGGTAGAGCAGCAACTGGCGCCAGATGTAAAAGGCCTTTGCCAGGAAGAGCACGAGCAGGCCGAAGTTCACCTGGTAGACCATGTGCAGCAGCAAAGGCGATTCTACGTCTGCATAGGTAATCACCATCCGGTACGCCATGTACAGGGCAATACCCAGGTAAGCAGCTACACCGGCTTTGGCAAAAATGTTCCAGAGGTAACTGATAAAGTCAATGCCTTTGAGATTGTCGGCACTCTGTCGCTGGTAGAAGAAAACAGAGACAATAAAAATAACGGTGAGTAAGTTGTTGATGTAGGGGATGGCCAGCCTCACAGAACTCTCATGGCGCATACCTTCGGCTCCCAGCAGCACATTGGCTAATAGTAGCGACCAGCTGATGATAGCGGTAGTAACAAATAAGGATTTTGCGTTGGTTCTGTAAAGCATATAACGGTAAACCGTACTTGATTTTTGCTGCGACAGAATATGGCGTGCCAGCGGCTTTACCAGCTTGTAAGGTAAGAAAAAATTCCGCTCTTTGGCCAAGTTGTCGAGGTGAGTTTTTTGGAACACCTAGCATAACGTAAAAACAAAGAAGTAGGTTAGCTTCTGGTGCCAACCTACTTCCCTGCCTTCAAATTATGGAGTGCTGCTTAACGGCTATAGTTCGGAGCCTCGCGCATGATGTGCACATCGTGCGGGTGACTTTCGCGTAAGCCAGCTCCTGTTATTTTCACCATTTTGGCTTGCTGCAGGCTTACAATATCCGGCGTGCCGCAGTAGCCCATGCCGGCACGTATACCGCCCACCAGCTGGTAGATCACTTCGGACACCATGCCTTTGTAGGCCACACGACCCACGATACCTTCGGGTACCAGTTTCTTGCTGTCGCTCTCGTTGCCCTGGAAGTAGCGGTCTTTCGAACCTTCTTCCATCGCTTCGATCGAGCCCATACCCCGGTAGGTCTTGAATTTACGTCCTTCGTAGATGATCATCTCGCCGGGAGCTTCTTCTGTACCTGCCAGCAGCGAGCCGATCATCACCGTGCTGGCTCCTCCTGCCAGGGCTTTCACCACATCGCCCGAGAACTTGATGCCCCCATCCGCGATCACCGGGATACCTGTGCCTTGCAAACCGCGGGCTGCCTCCATGACTGCCGATAACTGCGGAACGCCTATACCTGCGATCACGCGGGTGGTGCAGATACTGCCCGGTCCTACGCCTACTTTCACAGCGTCCGCTCCGGCATCGGCCAGGGCTTTGGCACCTTCGGCGGTGGCCACGTTTCCGGCGATCACATCCAGGTCAGGGAATTGTTGTTTTATGTTACGCACCACATCGAGTACACCTTTGGAGTGGCCGTGTGCCGTATCGACACTGATCACATCCACGCCGGCATCCACCAGGGCCTGGATGCGGTCCATCACGTCCGGGGTCACGCCCACCGCAGCACCTACGCGCAGGCGGCCGTACTCATCTTTGCAGGCGTTCGGGCGGTCTTTTTTCTTCAGGATGTCTTTGTAAGTGATAAGGCCTACCAGGTTGCCTTCTTCGTCTACCACAGGCAGCTTCTCGATCTTGTACTGCTGCAGAATGTCTTCGGCTTTGGCCAGGTCGGTTCCCCGCGCAGCGGTGATCAGGTTTTCGGTCGTCATCACCGATTTCACAGGCTGGGTCAGGTCTTTCTCGAAACGCAGATCGCGGTTGGTGAGAATACCGGTCAGTTTCCCGTTGCCGTTGGTAATGGGTATACCGCCGATCTTATTTTCAGACATGATACGCACCGCATCGCCCAGCGTGGCTTGCTCCTGCAGGGTGATCGGGTCCAGGATCATACCACTTTCAGAGCGTTTCACCCGGCGCACCTGCTCTGCCTGGGCCTTGATAGACATGTTCTTATGGATGATGCCGATGCCGCCTTCCTGTGCCATTGCGATGGCCAGGTTCGCATCCGTCACGGTATCCATGGCAGCAGAAAGCAACGGAATATTTATTCGAATATTTCGGGTAAGCTGTGTAGACGTGTCAGTATTGTGGGGGAGCACCTCGGAGTAAGCCGGGAGCAGAAGCACGTCATCGTAGGTGAGCGCTTCGAAAAGAATCTTAGATTGATCAGAGATCATGGCAAATAATTTAAGGGTCCTTATTTGCCGCGTAAAATTACAACAATTTATCGGGATACAATAGGAATAAGCAGTATAAATATTTTTGTGTCAGATTTTTCAGTCTGAAACCTTAATAGACCGCCATGTCCGGATCGACCTCTGAGGCCCAGGCATGTATGCCACCTTTGAGGTTGAGCAGGTTATCGTAGCCCAGGCGCTGGGTCAGGAAATTTATAGCCTGGGCACTGCGGAAGCCGTGGTGGCAGATCACGACTACGGGCACATCGCGCCGGATACGGCTGGCCTGCTTCGGGAGCTCGCCCATTGGTATCAGTTCGCCGCCCAGGTTGCAGATCTCAAACTCCTGCGGCTCCCGTACATCTACGAGTTGGATCTGGCTTTCCTGACTGAGCCTTGCTTTCAGTTCCTGTGCTGTAATATCTTTCATGTATTCTGTTGTGCGTAGCTGCTTTAATGTAGCGCAACTTTGGACGTTTAGTTTCGATTTGCAAACTTAGCAACAAATTTACCTTAAAAGCAGATCTGGCACAGAGCCGTACCATGGACTTTTTGACGAATGTAACCGAGGCTTTGCAGGGGATGAGCCTGGTAGAGTTGACCGGGGTGATCACGGGTATCATCGGCGTATGGCTGGCCGCGCGGCAGAACATCTGGACGTGGCCTGTCAGCATCATAGGCGTGGCAGCGTATGTGTTTGTGTTTTATGACGCCCGCCTCTATGCCGACATGGGCCTGAATGCCTTCTATGTGATCACCAGTGTGTTTGGGTGGTATGAGTGGTTGTACGGCGGCAAAGGGCATGGCGAACGCCAGGTATCCCAGATCGGAAGGCGTGAACTGATCGTGCTGCTGCTGCTTGCTGTGGCCTTTACCTTCGGGCTGGGCTTCTTCCTCGACAATTATACCAATGCCGACCTGTCCTATACCGACTCGGCTACCACTGCCGTCAGCCTGATGGCGTATTGGATGATGGCCAAAAAGCAGCTGGAGAACTGGATCGTGTGGGTGGTGGTGGATGTGGTGTATGTGGGGGTATACATTTATAAAGAGCTCTACCTGACCACTTTCCTATACGTTGTCTTCCTGGTGTTGGCAATAATGGGCTACTTTGAGTGGAAAAGGGGCATGGAAAACAGGCCCATAGCCGATGTTGCGACATAGTTGTTGGTAAAGTGCAGTTTTATGTGCTGATGTTATACGATCTGTATGGGCGGTTGTAACGTACATGGGTATAGCTTAGGCAGTAGTGATAGTTTAGTGCGCCAAAGTAAGCGAGTACCTATGTTCAACGCTACAATGACACTATGTATGAGGAAACGTAAGATTGACTTGCCAGAAGAACTGAAGTATGCGAACCGCTTGAAGTGGGGATACGAGTCACCGGATGAAAGTCCTAAGCGTCTGCTTCTCAAGCAGTACGGTGACAAGCGTGCAAAGGAAGTAGAGGTGTATAACTTCTATGATTACAGCTTTACTGAAAATTAGTCTGCTTTAGTTCATTCATTTTGGCTGGAGCTGAAATTGAAAGGATGCATTTCGAGGAATGCATCCTTTTTTTATGTCGCCTCAAGCAGCGCCGTTTACCTGCTATTCAGGCACGTCTACTGGCAGTTGTCGCAGCTGTCCTTGTTATACAGTAAAAAATTAGATTAATCCTACTAATTGCAGTATAAGTATAGAAATACTGTGCCGCCGGACGCAGCGATTGGAAGTTGAAAGGAAAACGGGTGGTGAACGAAGGCTTTGCTTGTACTGCCGGAGCCTTGAGCATTCTGATAATACCTTCTCCAATACCGGACACCTACAGCTCCTTAAAGCGGAGGGTATACCTTGAACTCTTGCTTGCCGGAGCAGTGAGTAGCATACCCTTGCAGCACGAGGGGTTCAGAAACAGGAATCGAATCATCAAAAGATAAAACAGTAGGAGGCTGTTAAACCAGGGTGCCGCGGATAGGGAAACTTGTCAGCGGCACCCTTTTTTGGGACGGGGCAGGTATAGCGGCTTTCGGTAATTTTTGCTATACCTTTGTCACATGCTGAAAGTCGCCATTACAGGGCCTGAGTCTACAGGCAAGTCTACTTTGTCAGAAAAACTGGCAGCGCACTACGACACGGTCTGGGTGCCCGAATATGCCCGCACCTACATGGCGCAGCTGGACAGGCCCTATACCCTGCAGGACATCGAAGAAATTGCCAAAGGACAACTGGCGCTGGAAGAGCGCCTGCAGCAGCAGGCCAGGGACGTGTTTTTTGTCGATACCGACCTGGTGGTGATCAAAATATGGAGCGAACACGCCTTCGGTCACTGCCCCAATTGGATCCTGGAAAAACTAAAGCAGCAGGACTACAACCTTTACCTGCTGATGGGCGTTGATCTGCCCTGGGAGCCTGATCCGCAGCGGGAACACCCGCACCTGCGGCAGTTCTTCTACGACTGGTATAAGCGGGAACTGGAAGCCCTGCAGGTACCCTTTGTGGAGGTGACAGGCCAGCACGCCTCCCGCCTGGATCAGGCGAGGGTGCATGTGGATGCGCTCCTCCGGCAATACCAATAACCTAACCCTTAACCATGCTACACTTTTTACAGAATTATAATTTTAAAGTAGGTGTCGAGAGCAAAGGCGCAGAGCTGCAGCATTTCATCAAACTCGACGAACAACTGGAGCTTATCTGGCAGGCCGATCCTGCTATCTGGGCCAGCCATGCCCCTAATTTATTCCCGATCGTAGGGGAGCTGCCCGACGGAACCTATACCCACGAAGACGAGATCTTCCATGTGAAGCGCCACGGCTTTGCCCGCCACAAGGAATTTAAGCTCATAGAACAGGCGGACGACAAACTCGTCTTTGAGCTGGATCACGACGAGGAAACGCTGCTGCAGTATCCCTTCAAGTTCAGGCTGCTGATCGCCTACAAGCTCGAAAACAACAAGCTCTCCATCACCTACCAGGTACTCAACGAGGACAAAAAAGCCATGTACTTCTCCATCGGCGGTCATCCGGGCTTCAATGTGCCTTTTTACCCGGGAGAGCAGTACACGGACTATTTCATTGAGTTTGAAAAAGAGGAAATCCTGCGCCGCTACCTGCTCACCGATGAGGGGTTGCAGAACGGTGAGACCGAACTGGTACTGGACAATGAGCGGGTACTGCCGCTGAAGCACAGTTACTTTGACAAGGATGCGCTCGTATTCAAGAACCTGAACTCCAAAAAACTTTCCCTGGGCAGCCGCCTTAACCCGCGCCGCCTTGAAATGACCTTTGAAGGGTTTCCGTTTCTGGGCATCTGGGCAAAGCCGGGCGCATCGCCTTATGTGTGCATCGAACCCTGGTGCGGCATTGCCGGCCGGGCTGGAGAATCCGGTGCACTGCAGGAAAAGGAAGGTATAAACAAGCTGAGTCCGGAGCAGGTATTTGAGCGGACGATTACCCTGGAAGTACTCTAGCACCGGATAAATTACTGCCATCAACGACAAAGCCCCCTGTTCTGATTAGCTGAACAGGGGGCTTTGTTATTCATTGCAGGGAAGGCTCCGGGAATTTTGGCACCTTGATGCGTCTCAGGTCATACTTCGGTTCATAATCATTGATGGGCAATGATATACCGGGGGGCAGGTCAAGATCTGGCAAGTCGTCGCCAAGCGGCTCTCCTCCATCATCGTCATTATCAGTAGAGGAAGACCCTCTGAACTTTTTGCGCGGTGCGAAAGCGTAGTATGCCAGTATCGTTAGCAGTGCTAAGGTATACAGTAAGCTGATCATCATCACATTTCTTCTTAATCTCAATAAATAGTTCAGCCGGCCTATTGTCCTGGATGTATCATCTGTTGCAAGAGCAGACGCAGGATAATGTGCCTGTATGTTTAAAACGTAGTTTGCAGAGAAGTGGTTATCGACTTTGGTTAAAATAAAAGCGGGGTAAGCCCGCAATTTTTCCGGCTTTACCATTCTTTGTGCCAAGGGCTTTGTTTTGACCAAAAAACGAGTCTACCTTTGTAGCAGTTTAGGGGTGCCTTATAACAACGGGCTGAGATCATACCCATTGAACCTGATCCGGATAATGCCGGCGAAGGGAAAAACGAGGGGAAACAATAAAAAGCAGGCTACCGGCCCCAGGTAGGACTGTATGTTTCATCAATATCTTTTCTTACAAAACCATGAAAAAATTACTGATTGTGATGGCTGTTGTGCTATTGCCATTGCAACTGCTTGCCCAGTTCAAACTGAGCGGGCAAGTGACAGATGCTGCCAAAAACGAAGCGCTGGCGGGAGCCACCGTGGTACTGGCAGGAAGTGGAGCAGGGACTATTTCCGGCCCCAACGGTTATTTTGAGTTTCAGGATCTGCCGGCCGGAAGCTATACCTTGCGCATCACGTACCTGGGCTACGAACAGGCCGAGCGCAATCTTCGGCTTACGGCCGATACCAACCTGAATATTGCGCTGCAGACAGCGAACCTGCGCACCGGTGAAGTGGTGATCTCGGCAACCCGGGCCAATGAAAAAACGGGCACTACCTTTACCAACGTCAGTCGGGAAGAGCTGCAGGAGCGCAACTTCGGGCAGGATCTGCCTTACCTGCTGGAGCAGACGCCATCGGTGGTCGTGAACTCCGATGCAGGCGCGGGGGTAGGCTATACCGGTATTCGCATCCGTGGTTCCGATATCACCCGCATCAACGTGACCATCAATGGTATACCGGTCAATGATGCGGAGTCGCACGGTACCTTTTTCGTGAACATGCCCGACCTGGGTTCTTCGATACAGGACATACAGGTGCAGCGCGGCGTCGGTACCTCCACCAACGGTGCCGGTGCTTTCGGCGCCAGCCTCAACATCCGGACGCTGGGCCTGAACCGCGAAGCCTATGCGGAAGCAGTAAACGGCTACGGTTCTTTCAACACCTGGCGCCACAGCGTTTCCTTCGGCTCCGGGTTGATCAAGGACAAGTTTACGTTTGATGGCCGTTTGTCTAAAATTTCGTCGGATGGATACGTAGACCGGGCTTTCTCGGACCTTAAATCCTATTACTTCGCGGCCGGCTACCATGGCAAAACAGGTATGCTCAAGTTTGTGACCTTCTCCGGCAAGGAGCAGACCTACCAGGCCTGGAATGGGGTGCCCGAGGATAAGCTGGAGACGGACCGCACCTACAACTCGCTCACCTACGACAACGAGACCGACAACTACCAGCAGGACCACTACCAGCTGCATTATTCCAAAGACCTAGGCAGCCGCCTCAACCTGGGTGGCGCTTTCTTCTATACCCGTGGCCGCGGCTATTATGAGCAGTATAAGGACGACCAGAAACTCTCCAAGTACAGTATTGCACCCGTTGTTATAGGCGATACTTCGATCAGCCGTTCGGACCTCATCCGCCGCAAGTGGCTCGACAACCATTTCTATGGGGCTACTTATGCCCTGAACTATACCGACGAAGCCGGTAAGCTGGACGCTACCCTGGGCGGTGCCTGGAACAGGTATGACGGCGACCATTACGGCGAAGTGATCTGGGCGCAGTATGCCGCCACCAGCAACATTCGCCAGCGCTACTACGAGAACAACGCCATCAAAACAGATTTCAACATCTTCGGAAAACTAAACTACCAGCTCACCGACCAACTGGGCGTTTTTGGCGACCTGCAGTACCGCACCATCAACTACGAAATTGACGGCATCGATGACAACAACGTGGACGTGACGCAGCAGGCCGATTTCCAGTTCGTAAACCCGAAAGTTGGCGCAACCTACTCTTTTGCTGGCAACCAGGCGCTCTACGCATCCTACGCGGTGGGCAATCGGGAGCCCGCCCGAAGCGACTTCACCGATACGCACCTGAACAACCAGTCGGGCGGCTCCACCCGTCCAAAGGCCGAGACGCTCTACAACCTGGAGGCGGGCTACCGCCTGCGCGGCAATGGGCTGCAGCTGTTGGGTCAGAGCCTCGGCTATACCCTGGATGCCAACTACTTCTACATGGACTACGACAACCAGCTGGTGCTGACCGGGCAGCTCAATGATGTGGGTGCCCCGCTCCGTACCAACATCAAAGACAGCTACCGCACCGGTGTTGAACTGGCAGGTAGGCTGAACCTGAATGAGCTGGTGGAGCTGAGCAGCAACCTGACCGTGAGCCGCAACAAGATCCAGAATTACACCGAAACGGTGTATGTGTACGACGAGAACTACAGCGTCGAGAATGTCCTGCGGAATAACTACAGCGAGACCGATATCTCTTTTTCGCCGGCCGTGGTGTCAGCGCACCAGCTGGAAGTGCAGCCTGTGAAAGGCTTCCGGACCGCGCTGCTCTACAAGACCGTGAGCAAGCAGTACCTGGACAACACCGGCAGCGAAGACCGCATGCTCAAAGGTTACCAGGTCATGGATCTGCGGTTGCGCTATACCTTAAAGCCGGCCTTTATGCGGGAACTGGAGGTGGCGTTACTGGTCAGCAACCTGCTGGGCAAGAAGTATGAAGCCAATGGCTATACCTTCAGCGAGCAGTATGCCGGCGACCCGACCCGCTACGACTACAACTACTACTACCCACAGGCGACGCGCAATTACTTCCTGTCGCTGGCGATGAAGTTTTAAAGGACAGCTATACCTGAGAATGAGCTAGCTATACCTGTGATAACTATACCTGGGAAGAAGCCTCACCAACCGGTGGGGCTTTTTTTATCTTCTGGATCTTTACATAGGGCCCCAACCCCAGGGATTTTGAGGATTTGAGGATGAGCAGGATTCGTACATGTATCCTGATAGGTAGACGGAGAAATGAAGTGGTTACCAGTGCGCATGCGTTCTAACTGTATCATGCTTTGCATGGGGATGTTAATGTCACAAAGTGTGTAACTGCATTCAGGGAAAATGGAGGATAGCGAGCTTTAATTCTCTGCCTCACCGGGTAAAATATCTTTAATCCTGTAAATCCTTTAATCCTGAAAATCGTGATTCAGAAATCTTGTTATATTTGCGTATCACCCTTTCCCTAAAACAAGAAATTAGCTATGGCCTACGAATCGACAGGAGCCCCTGATTACTATAACATTGACGATCTACTGACCGAGGAGCACAAACTCATCCGGCAGACCTTGCGTGACTTTGTGAAGCGCGAGATATCCCCCAACATCGAGAAGTGGGCGCAGGACGCGCATTTTCCATCTGAGATCGTGAAGAAGTTCGGGGATGTGGGGGCTTTCGGCCCGACCATACCTGCCGAGTACGGCGGTGGTGGCCTCGACTACATCAGCTATGGCATCATCATGCAGGAGATTGAGCGCGGCGACTCCGGTATGCGCTCCACCGCTTCGGTGCAGGGCTCGCTGGTGATGTACCCGATCTATGCGTATGGCTCCGAGGAGCAGCGCAAAAAATACCTGCCCAAGCTGGCCAGCGGCGAGTGGTTGGGCTGCTTCGGCCTGACGGAACCGGATTTCGGCTCCAACCCGGGCGGTATGGTGACCAACATCAAAGACATGGGCGACCATTACCTGCTCAACGGTTCCAAGATGTGGATATCCAACTCACCGGAATGCCAGGTAGCCGTGGTATGGGCCAAGAACGAAGAAGGCCGCATCAAAGGACTGATCGTGGAGCGCGGTATGGAAGGCTTTACGACGCCCGAAATACACAACAAATGGAGCCTGCGCGCCAGCTGCACCGGCGAGCTGGTATTCGACAACGTGAAGGTGCCAAAAGAAAACCTGCTGCCGAACGTGGAAGGCCTGCGCGGTCCGCTCGGCTGCCTCGACTCCGCCCGCTATGGCATTGCCTGGGGAGCGATCGGCGTAGCCATCGATTGCTATGAGTCGGCCCGCAAGTATGCGATGGAGCGCATCCAGTTCGACAAGCCGATCGGTGGCTTCCAGCTCACGCAGAAGAAGCTGGCTGAGATGCTCACCGAGATCACCAAGGCGCAGCTGCTGGCCTGGCGCCTAGGCACGCTCAAGAACGAAGGCAAAGCCACGACACAGCAGATATCCATGGCCAAGCGCAACAACGTGGACATGGCCCTACACATCGCCCGCGAGGCGCGCCAGATACATGGCGGCATGGGCATAACGGGCGAATACCCGATCATGCGCCACATGATGAACCTGGAGTCGGTGATCACCTACGAAGGAACCCACGACATCCACCTGCTCATCACCGGAGCCGATATTACCGGTATACAGGCGTTTAAGTAATCGTTGATCGTTATGCGTTGCCCGTTAATCGGGTAATGTTTTCATAAAAAAGGCAGCCACGAAAGTAGCTGCCTTTTTTTATACCTGTAGGGACAGTTCGCGACCTGTCCGAATCGTGCAACAGGTATAGGTATAGGTATAGGTATAGGT
>NZ_JSYF01000490.1:0-1500 GCF_054824225.1 Pontibacter sp. HJ8 | reverse complement strand
GAGGAAGGCAACATACTTCTTGTCCACATCACTGAGGAACAGATGAAACATAAAGTTCTTGTTACTGCCGGTAATGTTATTATCAGCCAGGTATTTCCTGAAGCCTGTATCTTCGGTGAAGGTATACTTCCCCTGACTTACGTCAGCATCCAGGGCGCCATTCAGCTGCAGCGTACCGGTTTCTCTAACCAGCACAAAAACTTCATTTCCTTTCTTCTGGAAGAGGCCTTTGTTAAAGCACTTTGAAATGTTCCAGGTTGACGAATTCCGGCTTCCCTTGAACTCGATGCAGTAATCTCCCGCGTCCTGGTGGCTATACCAGAAACCTTGAGAAATATCGGTATCCGCTCCTTGAATATTGATGGACATGCCTTTCTTTCTGGCTGGCTTGTTCTTGCCTGTTTGTTCTGTCATTCCCGTTTTGCCGGTTTTGTCTTCCATCGGAACATCCGGGGCAGTAGGCGAAGGGGGAACAGCCGGTGAAGGCGGAACGCCCGGATCCGGCACCGGGGTAACCGGAGCGGCAGATGCAAAATCAGGCGCAGGTACGGTACCCGGTATGCTGATGTTCTGGCTTGTAGCCGGTTCGTTGAGCAGCAAAAGCGCTCCGAAGAGCAGCGGTGCCAGGAAAGTATATTTCCAGTAAGCGTGTGCATTAGATTTACGTGCGTTCATCATAACGATTCTTTGTTTTAGGAGCGACTGGTTATAATTGGTTGTGATGCTGAGGGGTTTGTTGGGCACAGCGATCTGCAGCAGGTTCAGCTGGTACTGTCGCTTGTTCACCTGCTCTTCTTCCAGCAGGGTAGCATCAGTCTGGTATTCATTGTTCTTTTCAACTTCCTTTCTAAAGAACCAGATAAAGGGGTTGAACCAAAGCAGGATGACGGCTAACTCCGCGATGATCAGATCGAGGGTGTGCACCTGCCGCACGTGGATTTTTTCGTGGGCTATGATCTGCTCGTAGGTTTCGTAATCGTAGTCGTCGGGATGAATGAAGATATACCTGAAAAATGAACACGGTGCCTGTTTGCTGGCCGTATTCACGATCACACAATCGCCGTCCTGTATCTTGTCGGTACTGGTAAGGGCCTTGTAGAGAATGTTACCGGCCTGGAAAAACAAACTCAGCGAGAAAACGGCTACCCCAAACAGGTATAGCATAACGAGCCAGAAGACCCAGCTGCCTTGCCCTGTTACCGGTTGTTCTTCCCCGACTTGGGCCTTCTCCCCTGCTTCCGCCTGCATGTTCTGTGACACCACCGGTGTTTCGGGCTGCTCAGCGGTTGCTATACCTGCTGCCGTTTCAGTTGGGTCAGGTATAACGGTTGTCAGGCTTGGTGTTGCTTCCGTTACCCCACCCTGTTGCAGGATATTGGATAGATACCCCTGGTGGCTGACAAGCGGAGGCAGCGAGACAAAAGGCAACGCAAAGGCCAGCACCAGGCAAGCCATCAGGTAAAACCTGTTCATGGCAAAGAAGCTCTCCTGCTGCAGCAC
>NZ_JSYF01000489.1:0-1885 GCF_054824225.1 Pontibacter sp. HJ8 | reverse complement strand
CTGGTGCAGGAAATCATGAGTGAGCATCCTGTCATCGTAACACCTGACACCACCATGGAGCAATGTATGTCGCTTATGACCCAAAAGTACATCCGTCACCTGCCTGTGTTCGATAATCAGAAAATGATAGGCCTCGTTTCGATCGGGGACATAGTAAAGTACATCATCGAGGAACAGCAATTCATCATCGAGAACCTCGAGTATTATATAACCGGGCACATGGATTAGATGGTCCGGTTATTTCATTTTATCTATTTTTTCATCGTTCCTGGCTTTTAAACGAATTTTAAAGGAGGAAAAAACTTTGCAGGAAACATCTGAAAATGCAATCGTACTGTGGCCTTTGCTGGTTTACGGTGCCATCGTGCTCAGCCTGGTATTACTTATACTGGGCCTCTCCTATGTGCTGGGCCAGCGTGGCACCGGGCGGGCTATGGTGGAGCCGTATGAAGGAGGCATTGTCAGTGCCGGGGGAGCGCGCATCCGCTTTTCGTCCCAGTTTTACATGGTGGCCATGCTCTTTGTCATCTTTGATGTCGAGACCATTTTCATCTTGTCCTGGGCCATTGCATTTCAGGAGCTCGGCTGGTATGGGTATGTCGGGGTCCTGGTTTTTATTGTGATGCTGGTCGTGGTGCTGGTATACGAGTGGCGCAACGGCGCGCTCGACTTCGGCCCGGATGGCAAAAAGATACTGGCAGCTTATAAGCGCATGAATCAGAAACCTGCATCAGGTTGAGCTGTAACGAAGAAATTCCTGACAAAAGATACGTGGGAGCAAATAGTAGCGCCTGAAACCTTAGCGGATAGTATAACCTAACACCCTCGCCTATGAAATGGTGGTTAAGTAAACCCGAAGAACCAGCAAATGCCGTCACAGGAACAAGTTCCTACGAGGAAACCGTGCAACAGAGCATCATGCTCACCACGCTGCATGATTTAATTGGCTGGGGCCGGAAAAACTCCATGTGGCCCTTCCACTTTGGCCTCTCCTGTTGTTTTGTGGAGATGGCTACCAGCATGACGCCTAAGTATGATGTGGCTCGCTTCGGAGCTGAAGTTATACGCGGCACCCCACGCGAAGCTGATGTGATGATCATTGCCGGTACGGTTTTTATCAAAATGGCTCCCATCATCAAACGGCTGCATGAACAAATGATGGAACCGAAGTGGGTGATCTCGATGGGCTCCTGCGCCAACTCCGGTGGTATGTACGACATCTACAGTGTGGTGCAGGGTGTTGACAAATTTTTACCGGTGGATGTCTATGTGCCCGGCTGCCCTCCGCGGCCCGATGCGTTCATGGAAGGACTCATGTTGCTGGCCGACCGGGTAGGAAAAGAGCGCCGCCCCCTGAGCTGGACGATCGGCGAACAAGGCGTCATCCGGCCTGAAAAGATCGATGTAAAAGCAGGCAAAATGGACCGCTGGAAACAGATGACAGATTTCCGGTCACCGGATGAAATATAGGAGTTAAAGAGTTTAGGAGTTTGAGAGTTGGGGATTTAGAAAGTATGGAAGGTGGAAGTATGTAAAGCAAGTTGCAATCTGACCGGAACGTAAGCCAACCTGCTGAAACGTGTCATCCCCCTGCCCCCTTCAAATGGGGGACTTTTCTGCACCAAGACTATCCTTTAGAGCACGCTAGAGACGAGAGTCGAAGAGGGCGAGCGTAGCTGAGAAATCTGGATTCTTGCATGGCTCCTCTGATACTCCAGATTTCTCCCGCTGGTCGAAATGACAAGAGAAGAGGCAGGTATAGCAAGGCATACTTACAACATCAGCTACAAAGGTATAGCTTGAGCCAGGTGCGCCAGTGACGATTTTTTGTTTGAGCGGTCAGCGAGTTCAAAATCGTCTTGATTTTTTTGCTTACTTTTTTCAT
>NZ_JSYF01000488.1:0-4904 GCF_054824225.1 Pontibacter sp. HJ8 | reverse complement strand
GCGCGCTTCATTTTCACCAACGCTTCCTCACGCGTCTGCGCACTTACGATCAGTTTTGCGATCATAGAGTCGTAGTTGGAAGGGATGGTATAGCCGGAGTATACGTGCGAATCTACGCGCACCCCGTGGCCTCCCGGAACGTGCAGGTTGGTGATCTTGCCCGGAGAAGGACGGAAGTTGTTCTTCGGATCCTCGGCATTGATACGGCACTCGATGGCATGCATCTTCGGGTAGTAGTTCTTGCCCGTGATCTTATGCCCGGCAGCTACTTTGATCTGCTCTTTGATCAGGTCGTAATCGATTACTTCTTCGGTGATCGGGTGCTCTACCTGGATACGGGTATTCATTTCCATGAAGTAGAACTCGCGGTGCTTATCTACCAGGAATTCAATCGTGCCCACGCCTTCGTAATTGATGGCTTTGGCTCCTTTGATGGCAGCCTTGCCCATTCTGTCGCGTAGGTCGTCGGTGATGAACGGAGAAGGGGTTTCTTCTACCAGTTTCTGATGGCGACGCTGGATGGAGCAGTCACGTTCCGACAGGTGTGCTACCTGCCCGTGCTGGTCTCCGATGAGTTGGATCTCGATGTGACGGGGCTCCTCGATGAACTTCTCCAGGTATAGACCATCGTTTCCGAAAGCAGCTTTAGACTCCGTGCGGGCATCGTTCCAGGCTTTTTCGAACCCTTCTTCACTTTTGATGATACGCATACCGCGGCCACCGCCACCGGCAGTTGCTTTGATGATCACCGGATATTTGATTTTCTTGGCCAGTTTCTTGCCTTCTTCCAGCGACTTGAGCAGGCCTTCCGAACCTGGTATGGTCGGTACACCCGCTTTCTTCATGGTGTCCTTGGCAGAAGACTTATCCCCCATGGCGTTGATCATCTCAGGCGTAGCACCAATAAACTTGATGTTGTGCTCAGCACAGATACGGGAGAACTCGGCATTCTCAGACAAAAAGCCATACCCCGGGTGAATGGCATCGGCATTGGTGATCTCCGCGGCCGAAATCAGGTTGGGCATGTTCAGGTAAGACAGCGCACTTGAAGGAGGTCCGATGCAGACAGCCTCGTCGGCAAAGCGAACGTGCAGGCTTTCTTTGTCGGCAGTGGAGTAGACGGCTACCGTCTTGATGCCCATCTCCTTACAGGTACGGATGATGCGCAACGCAATCTCGCCTCTGTTGGCAATTAGTATCTTTTTAAACATAATGTCAGATTTGAAGATTTGGAAATCTGGAAATGGAAAGATTGTAGTGAACATGATATAAAAATGGAGAGGGACAAGCCATCTCCATTTTCAAATCTTCACATTTTCGAATTTCCGAATCAATGAATTAGCTAGGATCTACCAGGTATAGGGGCTGATCGTATTCAACCGGAGTGGCATTGTCTACCAGCACCTTTACGATCTTGCCGGACACTTCAGACTCGATTTCGTTAAACAGTTTCATGGCCTCAATAATGCAGATTACCTGGCCTTTTGCCACTTCGTCTCCTACGTTTACAAAAGAAGGCTTGTCAGGGCTGGCAGAACGGTAGAAAGTACCGATCATAGGGGCCTTGATGGCGATGTACTTGCTTTCTTCGCTGGCCGCTGGCGCAGCCGCTACAGGAGCAGGAGCCGGTGCAGCCTGTGGAGCGGCAGCTGCGGCCGGAGTTGGGGCTGGGGCTGCCGGAGCGCTAGGAGCTTCTTTTACGTAAGTTACCTGCTGGTCTGGATCGCGCTTTACCGAAATCTTAAATTCTTCTGTTTCAATGTTTACTTTATTCAAACCGGATTTGGCGATAAAGTCGATAAGGTCCTGGATTTCTTTAGCTTTCATGTTTTTTATTTTACTCTCTCTGCGTAAGAATAAGTACGTGTATCTACTTTTATTTTTTCGTCCTGACCGATAAAGAGCGGAACCTGTATGGTGGCGCCTGTCTCTACAATCGCTGGTTTAGACGCGTTTGTAGCGGTATCGCCCTTCAGGCCTGGCTCGGTATACGTAATGGTCAGCTCTACAAAAGGAGGGATCTCACACGTCAGCGGCATTTCGGTTTCGGCATGGAACAGGATAGTAACTTCCTGGCCTTCTTTCATCAGATCAGCAAATGGCACCATTTTTTCGTCCAGGGCAACTTGTTCGAACGTGCTCATGTCCATGAAGTTATACCCCAGGTCATCTTTATAAATAAACTGGTGAGGACGCTGCTCTACACGGGCTGTCGTGATCTTATGTCCGGCAGAAAAGGTGTTATCCAATACTTTCCCTGTTTTAATATTGCGGAGCTTGGTTCTAACAAAAGCTGGACCTTTGCCTGGTTTTACGTGCTGAAATTCAATAACCACATACAGGTCGTTGTTGAATTCCATACACAAACCGTTTTTTATATCAGCGGTGGTTGCCATAGTATACGGTAATGACTATTTAAATTAAAATGAAAGGATAAAAGTATAGCGCAAAACGCTGCCTTGCAAACAAAATTAGCTATTCTGCTCTAAAAGTGATAAAAAAAACCCTGTACTGAACAATAAAAACAGAAAAGCGGTAGGACACCGCTTTTCTGTTTTTATTGTTTTCTTATTTTGGATCGTACGCCCACTTCACGTAGATGGCTCCCCACGTGAAGCCGCCACCGAAGGCAGCCAGGATGATGTTATCCCCTTTTTTAAGCTGGTTCTCATACTCCCACAGGCAAAGCGGAATGGTACCGCTGGTCGTGTTGCCGTATTTCTGTATGTTGAGCATCACTTTGTCACTGCCTACGCCCATCCGGTTGGCTGTCGCGTCAATGATGCGTTTGTTGGCCTGGTGAGGTACCAGCCAGGCTACATCTTCCGACGTGAGGTTGTTGCGTTCCATGACCTCAGCCGAGACGTCCGCCATACCTTTCACGGCAAACTTGAATACCTGCTGCCCTTCCTGGTAAGCATAGTGCTCTCTGGCCTGCACCGTTTCAATGGTGGCCGGCTTACGGCTGCCACCTGCTTTCATGTGCAGGAACGGAGCGCCAGTGCCATCTGACTTCAAAACAGAATCCAGTACACCGAATCCTTCGGTGTTTGGCTCCAGCATAACTGCGCCGCCACCGTCTCCGAAGATAATGCAGGTAGAACGGTCGGTATAGTCCACGATCGCTGACATTTTATCAGCGCCCACGATGATCACTTTTTTGTACTGGCCCGATTCGATGAACTTAGAGCCGGTAGCGAGGGCGTAGAGAAAGCCCGAGCAGGCTGCCTGCAGGTCGTACCCGAACGCGTTGACAGCGCCTACTTCTGCCGTGATGAGGTTAGCAGTAGCCGGGAACACCATATCAGGCGTGGTCGTAGCGCAGATCAGCAGATCTACTTCTTCGGGTTTTGTATTCGTTTTCTTGAGTAAGTCCAGTACTGCCGGTATGGCAATGTGTGAGGTGCCCTTGCCTTCACCTTTCAGGATACGTCTTTCTTTTATACCAGTGCGCGAGAGGATCCACTCGTCATTGGTCTCAACCATTGTTTCAAGCTCCTTGTTGGTAAGCACGTAATCGGGAACGTAGCCACTCACACCAGTTATAGCGGCGGTAATTTTACTCATTGTGAAATGTCTTTGTGTTGGAAGTTTAAGACGGCAATATAATAAAAAAAACTTGGCACAAGCTGTCAGTACTTTAAAAAGAGTAACTGAGGCAGCTTATGCCAAGCGGTATACATTGCCCGGAGGGCTTGCGCACTAAGCGCTGATATTCTTTTTGAAACGTTCGGAGAGGTTGGATGCCACCATCTTCTGCGCCTGCAACACCATGTTGCAGATGGCTCTCGGAGTAGACACACCATGACCGATCACGGCATTTCCATTGATACCCAGAATAGGGCTGCCGCCTTCGGTTTCGTAGTTAAACTTGTCGAAGAACGGGTCATGCATGTTCTTTTCGTTCAGGATATCATAGATGGATTCGGCCATTTTCAGGATGATATTGCCTGTATAACCGTCACAAACGATCACATCGGCTTTATCATTGAAAACATCCCGGCCCTCTATATTACCGATGAAGTTAACGTTCTGGTTCACTTTCAGGCGCTGGTAGGCGGCCTGTATGTTCACCGTACCTTTCCCTTCTTCTTCGCCCAGGTTCATCAAACCGACTTTCGGATTCTGAATGTCGAGCACATACCTGGCGTAAATAGTGCCAAGTTCAGCAAATTGCTCCAATACTTCCGGTTTGCAATCTGCATTGGCTCCTACATCCAGCATGATGCCATAACCGCCGTTAAGCTTCGGTACCAAACCACCGATAGAAGGTCTTAATACACCTTCTACCGCTTTTACGCTGAACATGGCGCCTACAAGCATAGCTCCGGTATTGCCGGCGCTGCAGAAAGCATGTGCTTTCCCGGCTTGTAACATACCATACCCAACTGCAATGCTGGAATCCGGTTTTTGGGTCAGTGCCTTGGTGGGGTGTTCGCCCATCTCGATCACTTGGGTGGCATTGATTACTTTAATGCCGGAACCTGTATATCCATATTCTTTCAGCATGGAAGTGATGATGTCTTCCTTGCCGATCAGCAGGATTTCATAATCTTCTTCTAGCTGCTCTGCGGCTAACATGGCACCCTTCACATTTGCTTCAGGTGCATAGTCGCCGCCCATTGCGTCCAAGGCGATCCTCATGTACTGGATGAAGTTTAATTATACAGAACTAGAACGGAGTACAGGCTAAGCTTACTGAGCGTTAGTTGTATAATTCTTGATTGCCAGTTTGCCTTTGTGATACAGGTCACCTTCTACCACATAAGCATGGTGGAACAGGTGAGGAGTATCTGTAGTAGGGCAGATTGCAATAGCTTTCTCAGAAAGTTTTTGGTGAGTTCTTCTCTTATCTCTTCTGGTCTTCGAAATCTTGCGTTTAGGATGTGCCATCTTTAGTTAAA
>NZ_JSYF01000487.1:0-3921 GCF_054824225.1 Pontibacter sp. HJ8 | reverse complement strand
AAAAATCAGCCTGACACAGGCGAAAATATAAATTAAATTTAAAGCAAAGGCACCGTGCTATACCTGCCTGACGCGGGGACAGCACGGTGCCTGCTGACAGGTATACACCTGGTCTTATTTCAGATGTTTTAGCTCTTCCCGGAAACCTCCGCTCAGGATCGGGAAGCGCAGCCAGCTGCGGGGGTCCAGGTTGTAATCGTCCAGGTGGAAAGAGGGGGCATACCGCTCCCGTTTCCATTGGTTGCGCGACCACAAGGTATAGAACTTGTGCACGTGCTCCTTCAGCTTACCGGCTGGCGCCACATTTTCCTTCGTGAGCCGCTCGAGTACCTGCTGCGGGGACAGACGGTCATAAAATGCCAGCCGCTCGATCATGTTCAGGATCTCGTATGGCATCAGGTCCTTTTCATCGGTCTGCGACTCGGATGCAGGGCGCAACTCGGCAGTAGGTTGCAGGTTGTTGACGTACGCCAGCCCCAGGTAGCCCAGCTCCTGTTGCAGCCAGATCAGGAATTGCCGCACAAAGGCCTTGTCGATACCGGCTATCGGCGAGATGCTCCCGGCCGTGTCTCCATCCATGGTCGCGTAGCCCACAGCTGCCTCGCTGCGGTTGGAGGTTGCCAGCAACAGCGCATTGTTGATGTTGGCCAGCATCCAGATGGCAGGGGCCCGCACCCTGGCTTGTATGTTTTGCAGCGCCAGGTCATCTTTTTCCCAGGTCAGGTCCCGCTCCAGGGCTTCCTCTACTTTGGCCGTATACCCTTTCACTTCTTCATCGATGGTCCAGTCGTGGAACACGGCACCCAGGGACTCGGCCAGCTCTTTGGCAGAGGTATAGGTCGCGTCCGATGAGTTGATCGTGCCCTGATAAGCACAGGTCAGCATGCGGCCGACCAGGGCCTTGACCACCTGGTCCTGCGGCATGTTCTCGAAGTAGGTAGCTTCCTTGAGCGAGAACATCCGGGCTTTGGTCACAAAACCCGTCACTCCCAGAAAATCCACCCCACGGCGCACCATTTCGGCCACGGCCACGGCACAACAGGACGAGTCAGCTCCCCCGCTGAGCGAGAGCACAAAACCCCGGCTCCGGCTCTTGCGCATGTAGTCAAACAGGGCCAGGCTGAGGGCCGCAATCAGTTCCGCATTTTCATCGATGGGCGGCAGGTACTCGATGGTTTCAGCAATCTCCGGATTCTGCCCGAAGCATACCTCGGCGCACTCCAGGTCCACATCCTTAAAAGAGAGCAGCTCGTTCCGCCTGATCAGTTTGCCGTTCTGGGCAATGAGCACTTCCCCATCAAATACCACCCTGCCGGATTCATTTCCCAGCAGGTTGGCGTACAGGTAGGCGCACTGGTATTTCTTGGACGCCTCCACCACCAGCCTGTGCCGCACATCGGTTTTGCTCAGTGCGAAGTGGCTGGCGCTTGGGTTGAGAATCAGCTGCACGCCTTTGGCCATGTGCCGCTCCGCCGGACGGTTGGGCCGCCAGGCATCCTCGCATATCTCAAAGGCAAACTTGATGCCTTTCTCCTCATAGATGATGTCGCCGATCGGGTAGCGCTTGCCCTTCATCTCAAATTCTTCGACCACATGGGCAGGCCAGGGCGTAAACCAGCGCGGTTCGTAGTGTATGCCGTCGCGGGCTAAAAACTGCTTGGCTGTAAAGCCGACAATCTCTTTGTTTTTGATGACGCATGCCGTGTTGTATACCTCGCGCCCGATGAGCACATGCAGGCCCAGGCAAACGGTAATGCCATCGCACCACTCCTTTACCTGCAGCAGCTTGTCAAAGGTCTCGTCTGCCAGCCAGGGATGCAAAAACATGTCTTCGCAACCATAGCCGGTAATGCAGAGCTCCGGCAACAGAAGGATGTCTACTTTGCGGGTTGTGGCCTCCAGGATGGCAGACCGGATATTCAGGAGGTTGTATTCCCAGTCAAGGGGGGTCTGGTTCAGGGCTGCCCCAGCCAGTATAAGTCTAGTTTCTTCCATATCGGGTTTTCTAACGCAACAATATGGCAGCAAGTTAAGCTTTGCCGGCTAAATAAAGAATCCGGGCTTCGGGTACAGGTATAGCTTCTGCTTGTAGAGAAGAGGCAGAAAATCAAAAAAGAGGAACGTACAGCGGGGCGGTCTTGGAAAAAAGAAGGGGTAAATGAAGATGAATCAGCTGAAGTGGAGTGCTTCTACGGCTTTTTCGGCAGCGGCCTGGTCGGCCTTCTTTTTGGAAAGGCCCACTCCTATGGCGACCGGTTTATCATCCACGTAGATCTCGCAGGTAAACTCGGTGGTGTTGCCCTGGTTTTTGCGGTTCACGATCTCAAACCGGATTTCGGCGTTCTGGCTCTGAGCCCACTCGATGAGTTTGCTCTTGAAGTTGGAAGTCGTGTTTACCAGTTTGTGCAGGTCTACGTGGGGCTTGATGAGCTTGCCGAGTATGAACTGGCGGGTCGTATTATACCCTTTGTCCAGGTAAATCGCCCCGACCAATGCCTCAAGTGCATTGCCATGCACGGATTTGTTGCGTGATCCCTGCCCGCCGGAAGAGTCTACCTTTACCAACAGGTTCAACCCGATCTTGATGGCAATATGATTCAGCGACTCCCGGTTTACGATCCGCGAGCGCATTTCTGTCATAAAACCTTCGTCTTCGTAGGGAAATTTCTTAAACAACAGCTCCGCTACCACGGCACCCAATACCGCATCTCCCAGAAACTCCAGGCGCTCGTTCGTATCGTGTTTGCTGGCCAGGTTTTGGCGGGCAAACGACGTATGCGTCAGGGCCAGTTTGTACAGGCGGATGTTATCAGGCGTGCTGCCAATAATACCGGCAATGGCGCGCACTAATACTCTATCTTTTGTAAATAAGCTATGATAGAAGCGCCTAACCGGTTTTATAGGACCAAACACCTAATCGATAAATTGACGGAACAGAACGGATGTATTGTGACCACCAAACCCAAACGTGTTGCTGAGTGCTACCTTTACCTCACGCTCCTGCGCTTTGTTGAAGGTAAAATTCAGGCGGCTGTCAAAGCTGTCGTCGTCTGTAAAATGATTGATGGTAGGAGGTACAATGTTATTCTGGATAGACAGAATCGAAGCGACAGCCTCAATCGCTCCGGCAGCACCCAACAGGTGACCGGTCATCGATTTGGTTGAGCTGATATTCAGCTTGTAGGCGTGATCTCCAAATATTGTCTGAATCGCTTTTACCTCACTTACATCACCAAGCGGTGTAGAAGTACCATGCACGTTGATGTAATCTACCTCTTCGGGTTTGATGTTGGCATCGCGCAGCACGTTCTTCATCACGTTGAGTGCACCCAATCCTTCCGGATGCGGGGCCGTGATGTGGTGAGCGTCTGCAGACATACCGCCACCGATCACCTCGGCGTAGATCTTGGCACCACGCGCTTTGGCATGCTCGTACTCTTCCAGAATGAGGGCAGCGGCGCCTTCTCCGAGTACAAAGCCATCACGGTCTTTGTCGAATGGGCGGGATGCAGTCTCCGGGGAGTCGTTTCGCTCCGAAAGGGCCTTCAGCGCGTTAAAGCCTCCGATACCTGCTTCGGTAACAGCCGCCTCCGAGCCACCTGTCACGATCACATCGGCCATACCCAGACGGATATAGTTGAAGGAGTCAATGATAGCGTTTGTGGCAGAAGCACAGGCCGAAACCGTTACAAAGTTAGGTCCTCGGAAGCCATACTTAATAGAGATATGGCCGGCACTGATATCGGCGATCATCTTCGGGATGAAGAAAGGATTGAATCGCGGAGTACCGTCACCATTGGCAAAATTCACACACTCCTCCTGGAACGTGCGCAAGCCACCGATACCGGATCCCCAGATCACACCAATGCGATCCGGATCGAGATTATCTTCCAGCAGCTTCGCATCCTGAACGGCCTCCTC
>NZ_JSYF01000486.1:0-4726 GCF_054824225.1 Pontibacter sp. HJ8 | reverse complement strand
TTTTGTATGCCAATAAACCCAGGTATAGGAGCAAGTCTTGAGGACTATTTCGAACCTAAAGACATCAGAATAGAAAAATAAAACTTACTACAACCACACCTAAACTTTAGCTACGCCACAGTTTAACCCAGTCCGTTACTTTAGCATACATCAAAAGGGAAATCAGTAATCAAAGAAACATGGACAGAATCAAAAAAGAAGACATCAGGCAGGAAGTGTTTGATCTTTACGACGACTACGCGCACAACCGGGTCCACAGGCGTGAGTTTTTACAAAAACTTTCGACCTATGCAGTGGGAGGCCTGACTGTAGCATCGCTCATGAGTTTTCTGATGCCCGATTACAAAGGCACTATCCAGGTCAAAGCGGAAGATCCACGACTCACATCAGAATACATAAACTACCAGTCAGCAAAAGGTGGCGGGACGATGAAAGCCCTGTTGTCGAAGCCTGCGGATGCAAAAAAGAAACTGGGAGGTATAGTGGTCGTTCATGAGAACCGTGGTCTGAATCCCTACATCGAAGATGTTGCCAGAAGGGCCGCACTCGCCGGATTTATCTCGATTGCTCCGGATGCCCTAACGCCACTGGGCGGCTACCCTGGCAATGACGATGAAGGCCGTGCACTGCAAAGCAAGCGCGACAGAAACGAGATGCTGGAAGATTTCATAGCAGCGTACGACTACCTGAAAAACCACAAAGACTGCAATGGAAAAATAGGGGTGGTAGGCTTTTGCTTCGGAGGATGGGTTTCGAATATGATGGCCGTGCGTATACCTGATTTGGCGGCAGCTGTTCCTTTCTACGGAGGGCAGCCGGCAAGTGAAGATGTACCAAAAATAAAGGCTCCCCTCCTGCTGCACTTTGCAGAACTGGACACCCGCGTCAATGAGGGTTGGCCCGCGTATGAAAAGGCCCTGCAGGAACACAACAAAAAATACACAGCTCACACGTATGCCCATACAAACCATGGCTTTCACAACGATTCGACCCCTCGTTATGACAAAGCTGCGGCAACGCTTGCCTGGGAGCGTACCATAGATTTCTTCAAGACTACGTTAAAGTAAGATGAGCGCTGGAGGCTGAGCCAGGGTCAGCTATGCACTGTCATAGCACCTGGGATGGCTCTCGTTCTTATACTGATACTGCCATGAACTTCACCACTTTCAAACAAAGCCTTTCCTCCTCTTCACCGCCGGATACGTCTGTATACCTGCAGGCCTTATGGTACGAAGCAAAGGGCGACTGGGACAAGGCCCATGTACTCATTCAGGACCTGCCGGACAAAAACGCCGCCTGGATACACGCCTACCTACACCGCCAGGAGGGCGATACCTGGAATGCAGACTACTGGTATAGCAAAGCAGGTCGAAAAAGGCCGGCAACCTCCTTGCAGGAAGAATGGGAAGGTATAGCCATTGCCCTGTTGTCTGAATAACTCTGCTTCCCGAATAGCCACAAGCCAAATAATAAAAGGCGAAGGCACAACTCCGTGCACCTTCGCCTCATCTGATTTAACTTTCTAACTTCTAAACTCTTAAACTCCCCAACTCCTAAAACTGATCATCATCGTCCTCGTCCTCTTCCCCAAACTTGGGCATAGAGAACATACCACTCAGCAGGTCCTTGAACTGCAGGCCTGTGCTGAGGCGGTTTTTGCTCAGTTGGCTGTGCTCGGCCAGTCCGTGCAGGGCAAACTCCATCAGGAACAGCTTTTCCTTCGCTTCGGCTTTTGGCTGGTACTTCTCCACAAGATTAGCCAGCCCGGGCACCTGCTGCAGCGCTTTTTTGTAGTCGGCCGCACTGGCATCATTCAGGATGTCCAGCGTATTGCCTTCCCCAAACCAGTCGATGACGCCTTTGTAAGGATTAGGCGCAGCTTTGTTCTTTTTAGCCTTGTCCGGGTCCGGGAAATACTTCAGGAACTGCGTCCGGATGGCTTTGCCCATGAGCACCTGCGCCACATGGCCGGCTCCCTCCTGCTCTCCTTCGTATACCAGCTCTACTTTACCGGTTACCGATGGGATCGTGTTCAGGAAGTCCGCCACCCGCACATACGTTGATTTCTCAGCGTTCAGCAGCGCCCGGCGTTCGGCTGCACTCAGCAGCGTCTCGAAAGCCGAAATGGTGAGTCGTGCCGAAACCCCGCTTTTAGGATCCACATACTCACTTTCGCGCGCCTCAAAAGCCACCTGCTCTATCAGGTCGCTGATGATCTCGTTGGAAGTTACCAGTTCCTCCTGCTCGTCTTTAATGTGCGCCTCCTGTTTGGTAATCTTTTTGCCTATCTCGATGGACTTCGGATAGTGCGTGATGATCTGGCTATCGATCCGGTCCTTGAGCGGCGTCACGATGGAGCCCCGGTTGGTATAATCTTCGGGGTTGGCCGTGAACACGAACTGTATGTCCAGCGGCAGGCGTACCTTAAAACCACGAATCTGAATGTCGCCTTCCTGCAGGATGTTGAACAAAGCCACCTGGATACGTGCCTGCAGATCGGGCAGTTCGTTGATCACAAAAATACCCCGGTGCGAACGCGGGATCAGGCCAAAGTGGATGACCCGCTCATCGGAGTAAGGTAGTTTGAGCGTAGCCGCTTTGATGGGATCGGCATCGCCAATGAGGTCAGCCACCGAAACGTCCGGTGTGGCCAGCTTCTCGGTATACCTGTCGGAGCGGTGCATCCAGCCGATGGGTGTATCGTCGCCGTGCTCGTGCACCAGGTCTTTGGCGTAGCGCGACAGCGGCAGCAGCGGATCGTCGTTGAGCTCTGCGCCGTGCACCACCGGGATGTATTCGTCCAGCAGGTCGATCATCAGGCGGGCGATACGGGTCTTGGCCTGACCACGCAAGCCCAGCAGGTTGATGTGGTGCATGGAAAGGATGGCGCGTTGCAGATCGGGCACTACCGTCTCTTCGTACCCCCATATACCCGGGAACACATCTTCCTTCTGTTGCAGTTTTTTGATCAGGTTCTGACGCAGTTCCTGCTTCACCGTTTGCGGTTCGTAGCCGGCCGCTTTCAGCTGGCCTAGTGTCTTTATCTTCAGTAAGTTCTCTGATGGAATATCTGTGTATTGCATTCTTAAATGGTTGAATGGCTAAATTGTTTAATTGTTGAGTGGCTGTTAATCCACCCCTGATTAAGCTCTTTAATATTTCTTAATTCGAAAGGAAACTGTTGGGATTTCCTAATCCCTGTATACTTATTAGCGGATTAGGAAATCCGAGACAGCTAGAGTAAAACAGCAGGAGGCACTATTTCAGCCCATCCTATTCATCTCTTAATCTTAAAATCCTAGAAGGTTTTTTTCCGGTTGCGGCCATAGTCGCGGAACACCAGGTGCCCCAACCCTTTCAGGCTGCTGTAATAGGCCTGGCCGTTGTTCACTTTGGTGAATTCCTCTACGAATTGCTGTAGGTATGGATCGGAGGCGATCATGAAAGTCGTGATTGGGATCTTGATCCGGCGGCACTGGGCAGCCAGGTTCAGCGTCTTGTTCACCACTTTGCGGTCCAGGCCGAAGCTGTTTTTGTAGTAGTGCAGCCCCTCTTTCAGGCAGGTTGGTTTCCCGTCCGTGATCATGAAGATCTGCTTGTTGGGTGTTTTGCGTTTGCGCAGGATGTCCATGGCCAGTTCCAGCCCTGCCACCGTGTTGGTGTGGTAGGGGCCCACTTCCAGGTAAGGCAGGTCTTTGATCTCTATCTGCCAGGCATCGTTGCCAAACACAATCACATCCAGTGTATCTTTCGGGTATTTCTGCTTCACCAGCTCGGCCAGGGCCATCGCCACCTTCTTGGCAGGCGTGATGCGGTCTTCGCCATACAGGATCATGGAGTGCGAAATATCGATCATCAGCACCGTAGAGGATTGGGTCTTGTGCTCGGTCTCGGTTATCTCCAGGTCCTGCTCGGTGAGCCGGAAGTCGGACAGGCCGTGGTTGATCTGGGCATTGCGGATGGAGTCGGTCATGGCGATCTGCTCCAGTGCATCACCAAACTGGTACTCGCGGCGGTCGCTGCTGGCTTCGTCGCCTATACCTGTCTGCCGGGTGGCATGGCTGCCTTTATTGCCTTTCTTCAGCTTCCCGAAGATCTCTTCCAGTGCGCTCCTGCGGATGTTCTGTTCACTTTTGGCGGTGAGTTGCAGGGCGCCGTTTTCTTGCGGATTCTCATCGAGGTAGCCTTTCTTCTTCAGGTCTTCAATGAAATCGCCTATGCCGTATTCATCCCCGGTGAGGCCATACTGCTTGTCGAGCGAACTGAGCCACGAGAGCGCCTCCGCCACATCGCCGGAGGTGATCATGACCAGTTGCAGAAAGATCTTCAGCAGCGACTCAAAACCCTGCGGGTCATCCTGCGGGGGAATATATTCTGTAAATCGAAATCCTAGTGCCATATGTAATAAACTATGATTTATACTTCAACAACGCATTGCCTCCTATTGTTCTTATACATGCCTCCTTATACGCAGATTATCGGGCAAGCAAAGAAACAGCAACCCTACGCATTGAGTGACAGTAAGTTATTCAGAGCAACCCATCATTAATTAGATAGACTATGAAAGCAATTTTCAACGAAATAGTGCTGGCTGACAGCGACCAGACCGTGAAAGTAGACGGTGCTTACTATTTTCCGCCCAACACCGTGAAGAAAGAATACCTGGAAGAAAGCAGCACCCATACGTCTACCCCCGATAAGGGAGAAGCAGCTTTCTACCATATCA
>NZ_JSYF01000485.1:0-7216 GCF_054824225.1 Pontibacter sp. HJ8 | reverse complement strand
AGCATAAATGAGTCTTGTGTCTAACGTCTAAAATTTAAGGTCTAAAAAATGAAATACTCAGTAGACGAAAACGGCTTCTACGGCAAATTCGGCGGTGCTTACATCCCTGAAATGCTGTACCCCAACGTGGAGGAGCTGCGCCAGAATTACCTGAAGATCATGCAGGAACCGGCGTTTCAGCAAGAATTGCAGGTTTTGCTCAAAGATTACGTGGGCCGGCCAACACCGCTATACCTTGCCAAGCGCCTCTCCGAAAAGTATAACACCACCATTTACCTCAAGCGCGAAGACCTCAACCACACCGGTGCGCACAAAATTAACAACACGGTGGGGCAGGTGCTGATGGCGAAGCGCCTGGGTAAGAAGCGTATCATTGCCGAAACAGGTGCCGGTCAGCATGGCGTGGCTACGGCTACGGTTTGCGCGCTGATGGGGCTGGAGTGTATCGTATACATGGGCGAAGTAGACATTCAGCGGCAGGCGCCTAACGTGGCCAGAATGAAAATGTTAGGAGCATCGGTAGTGCCTGCCATAAGCGGCAGCCGAACGTTGAAAGATGCCACCAACGAAGCTATCCGCGACTGGATCAACAACCCGGAAGATACCTACTACATCATCGGTTCTGTGGTCGGTCCGCACCCGTACCCGGACATGGTGGCGCGTTTCCAGTCGGTCATTTCGGAAGAGATCAAGGCGCAGCTGAAGGAGAAAACCGGCAGCGAGAATCCGAATTATGTCGTGGCTTGTGTAGGCGGCGGCAGCAACGCGGCAGGTGCCTTTTACCACTACCTGGATACGCCGGAAGTGAAACTGGTAGCCGTAGAAGCCGCCGGCCTGGGCATTGACTCCGGTGAATCAGCGGCCACATCCGTGCTGGGCAAGGAAGGCATCATTCACGGCAGCCGTACGCTCTTGATGCAGACTGAAGACGGACAGGTAACGGAGCCTTATTCCATTTCAGCAGGGCTGGATTACCCGGGCGTGGGGCCGTTGCATGCCCATTTGCACGAGTCCGGCCGGGCTATTTTTGAAAGTATAACCGATGAGGAAGCGCTGCAGGCCGTGCTGGAACTGACCAGGCTCGAAGGAATTATACCTGCTTTGGAAAGTGCCCACGCCCTGGCAGCACTCGGCCGGATCGGGGCCAGGCCGGATGAAGTAGTTGTCGTGAACCTGTCGGGCCGCGGCGATAAAGACCTTACCATTTACTTAGACAGATTTGAGCTCCATGGATAATAGAATCAAGCACCTTTTCGAACAAAAGCCGCAGGGGCTGCTCTCGGTATACTTTACGGCCGGCTATCCCAACCTAGAAGACACGGTTCCGATCATCCTGGAGCTGGAAAAGAATGGGGTGGACCTGATCGAGATCGGAATGCCTTTTTCAGATCCTCTGGCCGATGGACCTACCATCCAGCAGAGCAGCGAGATCGCCCTGCGCAACGGCATGACCATTCCGAAACTGTTTGAGCAGTTAAAAGACATCCGTAAGTACACCCAGATTCCGCTAGTGCTGATGGGCTACCTCAACCCGGTCATGCAGTACGGGGTAGAACGCTTCTGCCAGAAAGCAAATGAAATAGGCATAGATGGCATCATTCTCCCGGACCTTCCGCTTTCAGATTATGTGCGGGAATACAAATCGATCTTTGAAGCCAATAACCTGAGCAAGATCTTCCTGATCACGCCGCAAACGCCGGAGCAGCGCATCCGCGAGATCGACAGCCACACCAATGGCTTTGTGTACATGGTGTCGTCGGCATCTGTTACCGGCAGCACCAACGGCAAAGCTGTCGCCGACACGGCTTATTTTCAGCGCGTAGCCGGCATGCAGCTGCGGAACCCGGCCATCATTGGCTTTGGCATTCACGACCGCGGTACTTTTACCGAGGCCTGCAACCATGCCCGTGGCGCCATCATTGGGAGCGCTTTCATCAAAGCCCTGGCCCGGGAAGGCAACCTGCAGCAAAACATCCAGACATTCATCCACAGCATTAAGAACGAAGCATGATCATACAACTGCAGCAAGGTATACCTGCTGATCTCAAAGAAAATATCCTCCAGCAGATAAAGGCGGTCGGGTTCAAAGGCAACGAAGTACTCACGCAGGAAGGCCATTACATTGTCGGTATCGGCAAGAAAGATTTTGATATCCGTACCATTGGTCAACTGCCCGGCGTGGCAGACATTCACCGCGTATCGGATGAGTACAAGCTGATCTCCCGCAAGTGGAAAGTAGAGCCTACCCGCATTGACTTGGGCGATGGCGTGGAGATCGGGGAAGGGCAGTTCAGTATCATGGCCGGTCCGTGTTCCATCGAAAGCGAAAAGCAGATCGAGCTGGTCGTGCAGCACCTCGTAGAAAACGGCGTAAAGATCATGCGGGGCGGCGTGTTCAAACCGCGTAGCTCGCCTTATGCCTTCCGTGGACTGGGGCTGGAAGGCCTGCAACTGTTCCATCGCATTTGCCGCGAAAACGGGATCAAGATCATCACGGAAGTCATGCAGGTATCGCAGATCGAAGAGATGATCGACTACGTGGACGTGTTCCAGGTGGGAGCCCGCAACAGTCAGAATTTTAACCTGCTGGATTCGCTGGGCGAGGCGCGCAAGCCGGTCCTGCTGAAACGCGGCATTTCCGGTACGCTGGAAGAACTGCTGCAGGCGGCAGAATACATCTTCTCCAACGGAAACGAAAAGATCATGCTGTGCGAGCGCGGCATACGCGGGTATGAAAATGCTTACCGAAATATACTGGACCTGAATGCAGTGCCGGTGCTGAAGGCCAAAACGCACTTACCGGTTATTGTAGACCCATCGCATGGCATAGGATTGCGCGATTATGTAGCGGATATGTCACTGGCTGCAGTGATGGCCGGGGCTGATGGCGTGATCTATGAAACACACCAGAAGCCGGAAGAAGCTTTCTCGGATGGGCAGCAAACCCTGAACTTCCAGGAGTCAGAGCGCCTGATCAAACGCATGCGGCAGACGTATGCGCTGCGGGAAAGCTTTTAAAGAAAATTCTCTCCTTTTGGGGAGGGGGTGTTTAGCTAATGCCTTACTCAACTGGCTTTACACCCCTATAGTCCCCTCAAGGGGACAGTTATAATCAAACAAAAAGCCCGGTGCAGCTGATCTGCAACGGGCTTTTATATTTGTAGCTATACTTTAATTAGCGCTTGGTTTCAGGGTTTCCTGCAGCCAGTTGAAGAATTCACGCTGCCACACAATCGCGTTTTGCGGTTGCAGTACCCAATGGTTTTCATCCGGCAGGTATAACAGGCGGCTCTTGATGCCTTTCAGCTGGGCCAGTTGGAAAGCCTGCAAGCCCTGCTCAATGCCCACACGGAAGTCCTGACCGCCCTGCACGATCAGGATCGGGGTGTTCCATTTGTTGGCATACTCGCTTGGGTTAAACTCTTTGTAGCTTTGCGGAGATTTGGTATCCCAGTAAGGTCCTTTCAGCTCGTTGTTGGCAAAGAAAAGCTCTTCGGTTGTACCGTACCAGCTGCGCATGTCAAATAGGCCGTCGTGGGCGATAAAGGTCTTGAAGCGTCCCTCGTGCAGGCCAGCCAGCATAAACACGGAGTAGCCACCATAGCTGGCACCTACTGCGCCCAGGCGGTCTTTGTCCACGTAAGGTTCTTTGGCAACGTCATCAATGGCAGAGAGGTAGTCGCGGATGGGCTGGCCGCCCCAGTCGCCGCTGATCTGGCGGTTCCATTCTTCACCGTGTCCCGGCATGCCTCGTCTGTTCGGCGCAACAACGATGTAGCCGTTGGCGGCGATCAGCTGCATGTTCCAGCGGGTAGAATAAAACTGCGTTAAGGCAGACTGCGGACCGCCCTGGCAGTAAAGCAGGGTCGGGTATTGCTTGTTCGGGTCGAAATCAGGGGGATAGATCACCCAGGACAGCAGGTCTTTGCCATCGCTTGCCTTGGTTACACGCCGCTCTACTTTGCTCAATGTGAGTTTTCCGTAGATCGCATCGTTTACTTTGGTCAGCTGTGTCAGCTTGCCCGATTTGGGCTCCAGGCGGTAGAGCTCAGCGGCATGGTTCATGTCGGTGCGCGCCACTACGAGGTTGTTGCCTGCCTGTCCAACAATGTCGTTGACGTCGAACTGCCCCTTGGTTACCTGCTTTATACTTTTAGCAGAAAACTTGCCCAGGTTCTTTGATAGAGGCACTTCGAACAGTTGCTGCGTGCCGTTGGTCGCGGCAATAAACCAGATCCTGCTGCCGTCGTCGCTCCACTTGAACGAATTTACATTTTCGTCCCATTCTTTGGTCAGGTTATACTTCTGGCCCGTTTTGGTGTCAAATACAAAAAGTTCGTTCTGGTCGGCTTCGTTTCCATCCTCGTCCATGCTCAGCCAAGCCAACTTCAAACCATCTTTCGTGTATTCAGGCGCCGTGTCGTAGCCCATGTTGCCTTCCGTAAAGTTGGTCGTTTTGCCGGTGGCCAGGTCGTAGCGGTAAATGTCGGTGTTGGTGCTAACGGCGTACTCTTTGCCGGCTTTCTTCTTGCTCACATAAAGTATGGCCTTGCTGTCTGGGCTCCAGATCATGTCTTCCTGCCCGCCGAAAGGCATTTGCGGCGTATCGTAGGGCTCGCCTTTCATGATGTCTGTCGCTGTACCGATCTTGCCATCGTTGTAAGGAGCGAAGAAAACATGCTGATACTTGCCGTCTTCCCAGGTATCCCAGTGGCGGTAGTTCAGGTCGTCGTACACATATGCATTCGATTTTTTCAGTTCCGGGTAGCGGTCGGTGCTGTGCAGTTTCTGGATTTCCACGTCACGGGAAAACAATACGTGCTTGCCATCGGGTGAGAAGCGTACGTTGCTCAGGCCGCCTTCAAAATTGGTCAGCTGTTTTGGTTCGCCTTTGCCGCCGGCAAGCTGCCACAGCTGGCCTTTGTGCAGGTAAAGGATCGATCCACTTGTTTTGTCAATGTGCACGATGCTTTCGCCGCCCTTGGTAGAAGTGATCTGCGTAGCCTGGCCACCTGATACCGGAATGCGGTAGAGGTTGCGCTCGCTGCTGTTCTCCTCCATGTTGGTATAGCTAACGCCATAGATAACAGATTTACCGTCGGGCGTTACGGTCTCTGCCGAAACGCGACCCAGCTGCCAGAGCAGTTCCGGGGTCATGCGCTGTTGTGCCTGCGCAAGACTCACGGCAAACACCCCAGCTAAAACAACTATCTTTTTCATACTTCAAAAATACTCTAATTGCCGGCAATCTTAAAATAAACTAACAGGACATCGTGTGATTAGGGAAAAATCAAGCTACAGGAAACGGCAGAAGCCAGACGAGCGGAACATACCTTTCCATTTTAACTGATGCTGTTTGGTGCAGGTAGGAAAATAACATGTTAGGAAGCTTTTGACGTACACCCATTTGCGAGCGAGAAGTACCAAGCCTATGAACCCTTTTTTAGAAGACATCAATTTCAGAGACCTCAAAAACAACCACCCCAGCGACATTGCCGAGGTGCTGAACGGGTTGAAGGAAGATGAGCGTGTGCTGGCTTTCCTGCTGCTGCCTGGCGAGCTCAAGTCTGAGGTATTCACTCACTTTAACTATACCACCCAGGAGGAACTGCTCAAAAAACTGGCTTCCACCGACACAGCTGCCATGCTGGAGAACATGGCGCCAGACGACCGCACCGAGATCTTTGAGAACTTCCCGGACCTGCTCATCAAGGAATCGATCAACCTGTTGTCTCCAGAGGAAAAAAGGATTGCGCTGAACCTGCTGGGCTACCCGGAGAAGAGCATCGCGCGTCTGATGACGCCCTATTACATACAAGCCAAGAAAAGCTGGACGGTGCGGCAGGCGCTCGATAACATCAAAAAGTATGGGAAAAAGGCCGAAACCCTCAACCACGTGTACGTGGTGGACAAAAACAACGTGCTCATCGACGACATACGGATCGGGAAATTACTGATGGCCGACGAGCAGCAGACAATCGAATCGCTGATGGATTACCAGTTTGTTAGCCTCACCACTACCATGAATCGCGACGAAGCCATTGAGCTGTTCAACAAGTATGACCGGGCGGTGATGCCGGTGGTATCGGAAAAAGGGGTGCTGGTCGGCATCGTGACCCACGACGATATTCTGGATGAGATCGAGCGCCGCGACACCGAAGACATGCAGAAACTGGGTGGTGTGGAAGCACTGGAACTTTCCTATACCGAAACGCCGCTGTTAGCGCTGGTACGAAAGCGAGGCAGTGTGCTCATTATCCTGTTTTTGGGCGAAATGCTGACCGCCACGGCCATGGGCTTTTTTGAAGAAGAGATCGCCAAAGCTGTGATTCTGGCTTTGTTCATCCCCCTGATCATTTCGAGTGGCGGTAATTCCGGCTCCCAGGCCGCCACGCTCATCGTGCGGGCCATGGCCCTCAAGGAGCTGGAGCTGAAAGATTGGTGGTACGTTATGCGGAAGGAGATCTTATCGGGTTTGTTGCTCGGGATGTTCCTGGGCATGATCGGTTTTCTGCGGATCGTGATCTGGCAGAAGGCCGGTCTTTACGACTATGGTGAACATGCCTGGCTCATCGGCCTGACGGTTGGTTTGTCCCTGATTGGCATTGTGCTGTGGGGAACGCTCTCCGGCTCCATGATCCCATTCGTCCTGCGGCTGATCGGGCTGGACCCGGCGACATCGTCAGCGCCCTTTGTGGCAACGCTGGTCGATGTCACGGGTTTGGTGATCTACTTTTCCATTGCGGCCAGCCTGTTGAGCGGCACGTTGCTGTAGCGGAAAGTTTTTCAGTTTATGCTATACTTTATAAACCGTTTGTTCTACCTTTGTAACCATGAAAGGCACTGTAGCTCATCTGCACCATCATCATGCACGAAGCATTTGTTTCGGAGCTGCCTGCCTATGGATTTGATTTAGTATAAACTATACCATATTCCAAAAGCCTAACTCCGAAACGAGTCAGGCTTTTTTGTTTTTGTCGGAATCAGGATGTACAGAATTTTAAGATGAACACGATGGTAAAAGTATACTGTTTAAAATACTGTATTTTGCTCTTTCGGACATCCTTGTCCGAAAGCAACCTGAAGGGGACTTCGTAGTCCACGTTACGCGGATTAGGAAATCCGGAGTAGTTGGGTTTCGGACTGAGAAGTCCGAAACAGCATAAGTATAAAATTATGAGTGTAGCCCAGCTTCATTCGTAATTCGTAATTATTA
>NZ_JSYF01000484.1:0-3641 GCF_054824225.1 Pontibacter sp. HJ8 | reverse complement strand
AATACGTTACATAAAATATTGCTTCTGTTTAAATAGTTTGCACTTAAATGATCACGTGTAACTGCCTGAAGATCTCTATATAATGTTATATACTCGCAAAATTGGTTTATTTCAACATTTTAGCTATTTATTTAAACTTTGAAATTGTACTGAATTTTATCCTGACTTTTTAAAGAAAAGGGGTCGTTATCTTCTAAAAAAATGACAGGATGACTTAAAAATAAACCTGGCTAATGCTTGGAAAGCGGAAGACAAGACATAGGGACTCCTTCGAAGCATGCGTCTTTACTCCTTCATCCTCCGCATGCGCATACCTGCTGTTACCGTATTGTGAATGACAAATCATTTGGCGCGCAAACCGGGCTTCAGGTTTGTGCTTTGGACATGTATCTGCCGCTTAGAGTGCGAACATAGTAGTATCCACACCCATCGGTCCTCTATTTCAGCCTGAATGAAGTATGCCTTTCACAAGACTTATTTCCACCCAAAAGAATCCGCCTCAGTTGTCTGTGAGAGCACTTAAAAAAGCATCAAGGCTATTGTTAAAATAGCAGCATTTGCCCTCCGGCAAGGTCTTTACCTGAAGAGGTTATCCCCGAAAAACAGCCTTTTATATTCAACCTATACCTGCATTTGGAAAAAGCCGAGCAAAAGACCAACTTGCATTACTAAGCTATCTTACTTATCACCCTTAAAACCAAAGCTCTGATGAAAAAATTTTATGCACTCGCTGTAGCGGCACTGGTATTTATCAGCCAGTGGGCCACAGCGCAGGCAGACCTATCCTATTACCTGCCCAAGGATGTGACTTACAACAAAGAAATTCCTACGCCGAAGGATATACTGGGCTACCAGGTAGGCGAATGGCACGTGAGCCACGATCAGTTGGTCATGTATGTGCGCCAGATGGCGCAGGTTTCGGATCGCATCTCGATCGAAGAGTATGGCCGGACCCATGAAAACCGCCCGCTATACCTGCTCACCGTCACTACGCCTGAAAACCACAAGAACATCCAAAGCATCAAGGAGCAGCATAAGAAGCTGACAGACCCAGGCGCATCGGGCAATCTGGATACCAAAAAGATGCCGGGTGTGGTATGGATGGGTTTCAGTGTACACGGCAATGAGCCCAGCGGCAGCAATGCATCGCTGCTGTCCATTTACCACTTGGCTGCGGCCCAGGGTCCTGATATCGAAAAACTTTTAAGCGAAACAATTATCCTGATAGACCCTTCCATCAACCCGGACGGCCTGAACCGCTTTGCCAGCTGGGTGAATACGCACCGTGGCAAGAACCTGGTGACGGACCCGAACAGCGAAGAGTTCGCTGAGGCCTGGCCACGCGGCCGCAGCAACCACTACTGGTTTGACCTGAACCGTGACTGGCTACCGCTGCAACATCCGGAATCGAGAGGCCGGTTGGCCAAGTTCCATGAGTGGAAGCCAAACGTGCTGACGGATCACCACGAGATGGGCACCAACTCTACCTTCTTTTTCCAGCCCGGTATACCGAGCCGCAACCACCCGCTCACGCCTGCCAAGAATTATGACCTGACCAAAAAAATAGCCGGTTTTCATGCCAAAGCGCTGGACAAAATCGGGTCCTTCTACTATACCGAAGAGAGCTTTGACGATTTCTACTACGGCAAAGGCTCTACCTATCCGGATGTGAACGGAGCTATCGGCATCCTTTTCGAACAGGCCAGCTCTCGGGGGCATGCACAGGAAAGCGTGAATGGCGTCCTCTCCTTCCCTTTCACCATCCGCAACCAGTTTACAACGACCCTCTCCACACTGGAGGCCGTGCAGAACATGCGCGAGGAACTGCTGGCTCATCAGCGTGATTTCTACAAGGAATCTATCAAAGAAGCGAAAAAAGCCCCGGTAAGTGCCTATGTGTTCGGATCTGACAAAGATAAAGCCCGTGCTTACCACCTGGCGGAGATCATCAAGCAGCACCAGATCGACATTTACCGTCCGAAGGAAAACTTCACGGTGAACAAAGTGACCTATACCCCCGAGAACAGCTACATCGTGCCGACCAACCAGCCGCAGTATAAGCTGATCGAAGGTATGTTTGAGCGCCGCACTTCGTTTCAGGACAGCCTCTTCTACGACGTATCTGCCTGGACGCTTCCGCTGGCTTTCAACCTGGAACACGCCAACCTGACTTCCAAAAACTTTAAAGGCAGCCTGCTGGGTCAGAAACTTGAAACGGTGGACTTCCCGAAAGGGCAGTTGGTAGGCGGCAACAGTGCCTATGCGTATGCCTTTGAGTGGCACGGCTACTACGCGCCGCGTGCTCTGAACACCATCCTCGGCAAAGGCCTCCAGGCCCGGGTAGCCTCCGAAAAGTTTACCGGAGCCGAAGGCAAGCAGTTCGACTATGGCACCATCCTGATCCCGGTAGCAGGTCAGTCGCTCAACCCGGAGCAGATTCAGCAACTGATGGCGCAGGTAGCGCAGGATAACGGCATTACGGTGTATGCCATGAACACAGGTTTTACAAGCGGCATTAACCTGGGCAGCCCGGGGATTTACAACCTGAACCAGCCTAAAATAGCCATGCTGATCGGCGATGGCGTGAACAGCAATGATGCCGGCGAAGCCTGGCACCTGCTCGACAACCGCTTCAACATCAACACCAGCCTGGTTAATGCAGCATCTGTCAACAACATCGACCTGAGCCGCTACAATGTGCTGGTGATGGCAGATGGCTCCTACAATACGATCACTGAAAATGGCAAGAACAGGCTCCGTATCTGGATCCAGCAGGGCGGCACACTGATCGCCATGGGCAATGCCACCCGATGGCTGGCAGGCAACAAGATCGGTAACTTCAGCTTCAAGAAGGGTGAAGAGAGTGAGCAAAGCCGGAAGCCATACGCCCTGATGAGCAATACAAACGGCGCGCAGGTAATCGGCGGTGCGATCTTCGAGACAGACATCGACCTGACGCACCCGCTTGGCTACGGCTACTACAACAGCAAGCTGCCAGTTTTCCGGGACAATACGTTGTTCATGGAGCCTTCCAGCAGTCCGTATGCCAATCCGTTGGTGTATACTGCCAAACCCCTGCTGAGCGGTTACATCTCGAAGCCAAACCTGAAGCAACTCGGCAACAGCGTGGCCATCAATATCTCTGCCCTAGGCAGCGGCAAGGTGATCGCCATGACGGATAACCCGAATTTCCGCGCCTTCTGGTACGGCACCAACAAGTTGTTCCTCAACAGTATCTTCTTTGGCCAGATCATCAGCGGCAACTCTGCCCGCGCTGAGGAAGAGGCGCACGATTAATGTATAGGAACTTCTGAAAAAATGCCGGTGCATGAGCACCGGCATTTTTTGTTGCATGATAGGCCAGATGTGAACGAATCTGCTTTACGGGGTCCAACCACCCCTGCCCTTCCTTGTCTTTATCGAGGGCCCCTACCCCCAGGAGGGGAGCCTGCTATTACAGTTCGACACTTCTTGTTTCATAGCTACTGTCAACACCCCTCTGGCTCCCCTCAAGGGGAGAATTTCTGCACGAGCAGGTATAGCGGATAGGTATAGCAAGGCATACTTACAACAGAAGCTACAAAGCAACGGCTTCAGCCAGGTGCACTTTTCGGCGCTCCACTGTTCGAGCGTTCAGCGAG
>NZ_JSYF01000483.1:356-675 GCF_054824225.1 Pontibacter sp. HJ8 | reverse complement strand
GGTCAGGGTATACTTCACACTTCCTACCGAGGAGGCCAGGTTAGCCCGGAAGTTCAGCTTGCTGGTGCCCAGCGCGCTGAAGCTCAACGAAGCGCCGTTGGTTAAAGTAAATATGTCTTTCTCAGTGTCTGCGTTAACCAGCATCAGACTAGAGACAACCGATGAAGATGTAGTAGTCGGCGCAGGAGCCATAGCTGCAGTTGTACTGGAGCTCATTTCCGCTAGCGTAGCTTTTTCATTCCCCACACGGACGTTCTCGTAGTAAAGCACTCGTTTGGTGGTCTGCGTCGAGCCGTCGTTCCAAGAGGCCTTGTAGATA
>NZ_JSYF01000483.1:0-346 GCF_054824225.1 Pontibacter sp. HJ8 | reverse complement strand
AAAAGCAGCCATTAATTAATGGCTGCTTTTTTATGTCTGCTAGGGCTATGAAGTAAATTCTCCTTAGTTTATATAGGAGTGCTACGTTAAATACCGCAGTCTATAGTTGATTACTACACAGAAGAAGGAGTTTAGCTATACTTATTTTTTGGAATACTAACTTTTGATAGTAAAGCCCAATGTGACAGGGGCACCAGCGGTTCCTGAGGCATTGCTACCCGAGTACGGGGTAGCTGTCAGGGTATAGCTGCCGGTGGGCAATGTCGCATTACCGAAGTAGTAGTTGCCGTTTCCATCATCGCCAAACAAAGCATAAGGCGCGGCATTGTCGGTATAGGTATGGTTC